>JAIXVN010000109.1 GCA_027483005.1 Verrucomicrobiaceae bacterium | reverse complement strand
CTGCGCCCCAGCGGCGGAATCACCAAGTACGACACCATTGCCAACCGGCATGCAGCGGGAGCACCAAACGGCACCCTGACCATCAATGGCGGTGCCTATGTCAACACCGCCAGCAACGGAAAGCTCATGCTTGGCAACACAGGCACGCTGGCAGGCAATGCCACCCTCAACCTCACCGCCGGCTCCGCAACGATCCATACGCTCGAATACAACCTCGGCTCGTTCGCCGGCAACACCGGCACCGTCAATCTGGATGGTGGCACGCTGACAGTTTCCAGCATCGTCTCCACCACTGGCACCAACAGGATCTTCAACTTCAACGGCGGTCAGTTCATCGCAGGAGCGAACCTCCCCACGGTCTCCAACCTGGCGATGAATGTCAAAGATGGTGGCGCGAACATCAACACCAATGGCTTCTCCTTTACCCTCGGCAGCCCCTTGTTGAATGATGGCGCCGGCGGCCTGACCAAGAGCGGCCTTGGCTCCCTTACTCTCTCTGGAGCCAATACCTACGCAGGGGAAACCTCCGTCACGGGTGGCACTCTCCGCTTCTCATCCATAGGCTCTTCCACCAGCAATGTCACCGTCGCCACCGGAGCCGAAGCCGGAGCCCTTGTCGCCACGACCGACGGTCAATGGGTCAACACCGGCAACCTGACCCTCCAGAACAATGGCGCAGCGCTCGTGGACTACGGCAGCACCACGCCAAGCATCACGGTCGCTCCGATCAATGTCACCAACTTCGCCAATGGCACCACACCCGGTGTGAAATTGGCAGGCTCAGCCCTGTCCTCGCTCGCGGTCGGTCAAGATTACCCCTTGGCCATCTGTACCGGCACCGGACCGGTGGATGGCACTGCGTTCGACCTCCGCACCCATCGCCTCTCGGGAACCTTCAGCGTCTCCTCGAACACGCTCTTCCTGACCGTCACCAACAACGCCATCGCCCCCATTTCCTGGAACACCGGCGATGGCAATTGGGACACATCCACAACCAACTGGGTGGATTCCAATTTGGTGGCCACCACCTTCTTCGACACCCTCGACTCGGTCTTGTTCGGTGATGCCGCAGGCGCATCCGGAAATCCGACCGTCACGCTGGCCACTGCTGTTTCTCCGCTGAGCGTGACCATGAACACCTCCGGCCGAAATTATACGATCTCGGGCGCAGGCTCGATCAGCGGCAGCGGCGCGCTCACCCTTGACCTGGCGAACACCGGCACCTTCACGCTGGCCACCGCCAACAACTCCTATACAGGTGGCACTGTCATCGACGGTGGCACTCTCGCCTTGGGTGATGCCACCAACACCCTGCCCGACACCGGCGCAGTCACGGTCGATGGACTGTCCTCAGTCCTCAGTCTCGGCTCCAACAGCGACACCGTAGGCGCTGTTTCCCTCAAGGGAGGAGCCTCCATCACCGGCAGCGGCACCTTGACGGGCACCTCGTACGCCCTCGAAAGCGGCAGCGTTTCCGCCCTCCTCGGCGGTGCCGGCACCTTGACCAAATCGACTGCCGGAACTGTCAGCCTGTCTGCGGCAAACCCCTTCACCGGAGCCACCAGCATCAGTGGAGGCACGCTTCGTCTCGCCGATACGGGCGCTTTGGCGAGTACCTCGCTTATTGGTCTGACCCTCGCCAATACGAGGCTCGAGTTCGGAACCGACAGCGCGTTCACGACTCTTCCGGGTATCTCTGCGAGCAGTAATTTGACTCACACGATTGTTTCGGACCGAGCCACCGAAGGCACCGCCCTCAACCATCAGCTTGGCACGTTCAATTTTGGAGCTGCCACGTTCAATTTCATTCAGGGTAGCAATGTGACCAGCGGCTCTGCCGCACTGACATTTACCTCCGCGACCATGAGCTCCGGAAGCGCTGGCACCACGATTCTCAACCCCACCACCGCGACCCTCACCATCACAGGCGGTGTGAACAGTTTTTCAGCCAACGTCGCCCGGACCCTCCAACTCGACGGCACCGGCACCGGCCATTCCATCGGCGGGATCGTAACCCAGTCTGTCGCAAGCGCCCTTTCACTCACCAAGAGTAACACCAGCACCTGGACACTCTCCGGCCTGAGCTCCACCGCTGCCAGTAACTACAGCGGCACCACCACCATCGGACAAGGTACGCTGGCCCTCACCACCACCAGCCCCTCGCTCACCGGCGGCCTTACCTTCGGCGCAACCTCTGGCAGCACGAATGTCGGCACCTTGGACCTGACCGGTGTCGCCGCCTCGGCTACATTTGGCAGCATGGTGGTGCAAACCAACACGGCCTCGGCCCATACCATTGCCACCAGCTCAGGCAAAACGCTCGCCATTACCGGCAATGTGACCGTTGGTGCCAATATCGCGGATGCGGACGCCTCGCTTGTTACGACCGGTGCTGGTAATTTGTCGGTTGGCACGGGCGGTAACAATACATTCCAAATCGGTGGCGTCACTGGTGCGGCGCTTGCGGGCAGCACCGCAGTGGACTTCTCCAGCCTCACTTCCTTCACACTAAACTACAATTCCAGTGGCACCTTGCGCCTAGGCGATGCAACTACGGGTTCGAATGCCCCTTCGCCTTCGACCTTAAAGCTCGCTACAGACAACACCATTACCGTTGGAAATTTCCGAATTGGTGACGGCAGCGGTGGTAATGCCACTCACGTTCTGACCTTGGGCAACGGCACCAATATCATTAACGCCACCACCACCAACATCGGCTCGGCCGGAAGTGGCATCCGTTCAGGTGGCTCGATGATCTTCGACCCGGCGGATACCACGGGTAGCCTCACCCTTAACGGCTTCGGTGCTACGGGCACACGCACCATTCTCAACATGGTGAATTCCTCGGGCAACACGGGGGTCGGCATGAATTCCACCCTCAATCTGGCTGGCCATACGGCCCATCTGAATGTCAGCACGCTGACCATGGCGAGACGCACCACAGGCGCGGGTGGGGCCGGGTCGACGTTGAGCTTTGATCAGGGCTCGCTGGATGTCACCACTCTGAACATGGCCGACCGGAGCGGTAGCGCCGCCGGCGTCACAGCCACGGTGAACTTGGGCGACAGCGTGGCCGTCGGCGAACCGACCTCGATTATCGGAAGCATCACAATGGCCGTGAGCAGCAGCGCTGGCACCGCCGCCGCGAACCTCAACATCAGCGGTGGCAACGTCGGCATCACCTCCATCAACATGGGCAACGCCGGAGCCGCTGCCACCGCCACTTCCAACATCAACCTCACCGGCGGAACGACGACCCTCGCAGGCAATATTACCCGCACCGGCGGTGCCGGCACCGAAAACGCTACCATCACCCTGAATGGTGGCACGCTCGACATGGGCGGCTTCGGAATCGGCAGTTCAATAGCTCCCATCACCCTCGCCGCACAGTCCGGCACCTTGACGGGCCTCGGTGAACTTAACGGTGGCGGCACGCTCTCCAAGACCTCCTCTGGCAATTTGGTGATTTCTGGTACTAACGCCTTCACTGGTGCGCGCGCGGTGGCCGGCGGCACGCTGACCTACAGCGGCTCGACGGCCAAGACCGTCGCAGGTCTCACCGTCAACCCCGGCAACTCGATTGTGACGAATACGAACGTAGGTGCCACCAATGTGCTCAACGTAGGTGCGATCACCCGCAACGCTGGCGGTATCGTGAATTTCGCCAATGCCACAGCGACCGACAATGTCATCCAGACCAGCACCACGAATACCAATGGCATCCTCGGTGCCTGGGCTTTCGTCGGCTCGGACTTTGCGATGGTTGACGGCGGCAACAACATCGTCGCCTACACTGCTTACTCCGACGTCGCCCGCCTCAACCCAGGCACCATCGTCGACGACGCCACCAGCAACGTCCGCATCATCGAAGGCACGGGCACTCCCGGAAACATCGTGCTGGGTGCCACCACCACCACGATCAACACGCTGCTTCAGAGCGACACCGGCGGCACCAGCGCCGCCACCGTGGACGTCAGCTCGGCCACGCTCCGCACAAGTGGCCTCGTGATGCTCTCCGCAGCTGGGACCCTCACCGGGGGAACTGCTCCCAACTCCGGAATCCTGACCAGCGCAACCGCAGCTGGGGAGCTTGCCCTCACCAACAACAGCGTTGGCAATTCGATGACGATCAACTCGGCCATCCAGGACAACACTTCCGCCTCGTCCCTGAGCAAGGCTGGTGCCGGTTTGGTCATCCTCAACGGCACCAACACCTACACCGGCCCAACCACCGTCAACGAAGGCACCCTGCGCCTCGGCGGTGCTCTGGCTTCCACCACTATGGCCGTCAGCAACGGCACTCTCCAAACGGCTGGTAACCTGCCTGCCTCTGCCGCCGTGACGCTCAGTGGCACCAGCACCTTCGACCTCTTTGGTGCCAGCCAGACCGTTGCCAGTCTAGCCAGCGTGGCGGGTAATACGATCACCAACAGCGCAGCGGGCACCGACACACACACACTCACTCTAAGCAACGCTGGAGCAATCCTGCCAGCTTTGATCACCGATGGCCCCACGGCCAAAACGGCTGTTCGGCTCAATAACGCCAACACCAACAGTGCCCAGCTCACCACCAACAGGGCAAACAGCTTCTCCGGTGGTTTGATCCTCTCCAACAATGCCGCCGGCACCCGACTTATCATGGGAACAATCGCCGGAACTCCTTTCGGTACCGGCCCGATTACGATCGGTGAGGCCGCCACAGATAGGGCGGGCTTGTATTTCGCCACGGCCAACCAGACACTGTCCAACAACATCGTCGTCAACACGGCCCTCGGCACCGATCGTGTAGGCATCCGCTTGGATGTGGTCGGCACAGTCCTCTCTGGCCAGATCACCGCCAACCTCGCACCCATCACCTTCAGCACCAACACCACCGGGGCTGCAACGTTGACAGGCAAGATCACCGGCAGTCAGGGGCTGATCCTGGATTCGTCCACCTCCGGAGCTGCGATCACCATCACGCTGAACAACAGTTCCGCCAACAACGACTACGCGGGTGACACGGTCATCGGTCAGAGCGCCAACCTCGGCCGCAACAGGACCTTGGTGCTCGGCGCCGCCGACCAGATTCCCAACGGCACCGGCACAGGCAACGTGGTGATCAACACCAACGGCACGGGGGTCGGCACGCTCAACCTCGCCGGCTTCAGCGAGACCCTCAACGGCCTCAGCGGAAACGGCACGGTCGACGGCACCAGCGGCAGCCCCACCCTCACCCTTGGCGACAACAACGCTACGGGCAGCTTCAGCGGAGTGATCAGAAACACGGCCGGCACCCTGTCTCTGGTCAAGAACGGCAGCGGCACCCAGACTCTCTCTGGAGCCAACACCTATGCCGGCAGCACCACGGTCAACGCTGGCACGCTCGTCCTCGGAAGTGGCACCGCCCTCGGCACCGCCCCTGCCACCGTCAACGGAGGCTGGCTTGACCTCGGCAGCCAGACCATTGCCAACACCCTCGCCATCGCCGCCTCCGGCACCCTCACGGGAGCTGGAGCAACCGGAGCCGCCACCCTGGCGGGAACGGTCACCCCGGGCGGTTCAGGCAGCGGTCTCATCACCTTCGCTTCCGCCAGTGTCGCCTCCACCTCGTCCATCAACCTCCAGCTCGCCGCAACCGGCACCCGTGGCACCGACTACGACGCCATCACAGTATTAAATCCCCTCGCCTTGGACGGAACCATCACCGTCAGCCTCAACGGACTCACCCCGGCAGGTGGCCAGTCCTTCGACCTGATCAACTCCACCGGCCCGATCGACGTGACCAACTTCACCGTCGCCACCGACCTCGTCCTTCCCACCCTCGGTGCGGGTCTGGCCTGGGACACCTCCACCTTTGCCACTGATGGCGTCATCAGCATCGTCACCTCCGACCCTTATCTCCCATGGGCGGCTTCCAAGGGCCTCACCGGTGGCAACAATGCCAAGAGCGCGGACCCGGACGACGACGGCAAAAACAACCTCTACGAATTCGCCTTCGATGGAAACCCGCTATCGGGCGCCGACGACGGCAAGGTCGTTGGGAAAATCGCCAGCGTCGGATCCGATCAGGTCCTTACCCTGACCCTGCCCGTCCGCACCGGAGCTGCCTTCTCGGCCTCCGGAGGCGACCAACTCTCCGCACTCATTGATGCGATCACCTACCGCATCGAAGGCGACGAGACTCTCGTTCCCTTCGCCGACGTGATCACGGAAGTCACCGGTGGAGACGCCACCAACATTCAGACCGGGTTGCCCTCGCTTTCGACGGGCTGGACCTACCGAACCTTCCGCGCACCGGGCACCGTGCAGACCGTTCCCAAGTCCTTCCTCCGCGCCAAGGTCAGCGACACCCCTTGAGCGATCCCGACAGGAAATGAAGATCCAACGGCGCGACAGGATGGACCTGTCGCGCTGTTTCTTGGTCGGGAGATTCACGTCGCCGATCCGCTTCATCGGGAATCCGGATCCAAAGAGGAAGACGCCCTCACTTTCCGTCCCGGCCATCCACCGTGGCTCCGGAAACGAAGATCAGGGCATCGCTCTTGAGCTCAGCCCCGCCGAGATACATGCCCCAGCGGAAGCCGGTGGTTCCTTCCGGTCTGGCATAACTCCCCTCCCCGACCTTCGTTCCGTTCAGATAAACCTCATAGTCGTGCCCATTGTCCCTCACCCGGATCAGAAACGGCTTTCCCTCCATCTTTTCCGCGATCACCTTGTCAGCGCCCCGGCGATGATTGAGGATGACGTCGCCTTTTGCGTTCATGTTGATCTGGACCGACCAGTCGTTCACGTTGTTCTTGGATTGGAAGATCGCGGCCCCATGAGGCTTGATGATGGTGTAAGTGCCACTCCACTGGTGCCAATCGCCTCGCCTCCAGTTCAAATCGCTGAACGCCTCGATCCTCGCCGCATTCTCCCGCTCGTTGCGGACATTCTCCTCGCCCTTGAAAAGCCTGAAGACCTGGGTGTTGCCGTCCTCCTGATACCAGCGTGACCACTTGTCGAAATCCGTCCTCGGGATCGCACTGTTGCCGAGGGTGTGGATCCTGATGTCACGGGGGATCGAACGCTTCGACTCCGCCGTGGTTTCGACCAGGCGGTTCTCCACATTCACCTTGGAGCCTTCGACACCATCCGTGGAGTTCTTTCCTTCCGGGAGCTTCTTGCGCTTCAGCAATTCTTCAAACGTCAGGTCCGTTCCCTTCTGAGTGAAGAGCGGATCGGAAAATCCGGACGACAGGGAAAGCATGACGCCCATCAGGACAAGGAAGGTTCGTTTCATGGGTTGAATTGGAGTTAGGGTTCTGATTCACCGGCATTCATCTCGGCGCGACGGATCCAGAAGGCATCTTCGGCACTTCGTTGACCGTGTAATACGCATGGCGATGAAGGAGTTCATCATGGTCGCACGACCTGAGTGCGGCGAGATCGAATGCATGGACATGACCTTTCCGAAGAAGGTCGAGTTCGAGGTCTGCTGTCAACCCATCCTCCGACAGCCGCGCGGCGATGACTTTGGGAGCCGTCACCTCAATCTCAGGACCTCCGTAGCCGGCGTGGTATTCATGGGTGAAGGTGCTCAGCGCGTAGGAGGCAGGATCATTGCCGGTTTGGGCATCGACCGCCTTGGTGAAGGCCAGATGAAAGCCTTTCGGCGTGATCGTGATCCGCTCGATCTCGAACGGCATCCGACCGGTCCAGTCGAGCCGTTCGAGCGCGAACGGTTTCAAACCGCGCACCGGCCAGCCGCGATTCGTGCCTCCACACAGCAGGTGACCTTCCGGAGTGAACTGGACATTCAGGATGCCGGTGGAAAGTCCTTCGCGGAATGGATAACAGGCGCCCTGCCAGACGCCGTTGACCTGTTCGGTCGTGGCCCGCATGACGAGCGAAAGCGTGTAGTCGCCCATGAACATCTGGTTCTCGAATGGCCCGAATTTCCCCTTCGTCTGATTGAGCGTGAAGCCGGTGACCGACCTCCCCATCCGGATGTAGGGAAAGATCACCGCATAGGGCTCCAACTGAGGAATGCGCTCCCTCTCAACCATGACCCGAGAACCGGAACGCGGCAGTGCTGGAGCCTTTCCCATGTTCGGCGCGAAGTCATACCAGTTGAAACTCACAGGATGCCCCATGAATCCGCCCTCCTTGACCGCCTTCAGGCTGCACGAGCTGTTCCACGGCCCCTGGCTCTCGATGTAGAAAAGCGCACCCTCTTCGTTGTATCCGATGCCTCCAGGACTGCGCAGCCCGCTGGCGATCGGGATGCTCTTTCCATCCGGAGTCACCTTCATCACCCACCCACGCAACAGTTGGAAGGAGTCGTAGGAATTCGACAGGCCGAGGGCGACGTAAAGATTGCCTTGGTGATCGAACTTGGAACCGAAGGCATACTCGTGATAGGTGCCGTAGCCCCAGGCATCGGACACCACGTCAAAATGATCTGCACGTCCGTCAGCATCTGCATCTGTCACGCGGGTCAGCTCGCAACTTTGCGTCACGTAGAGCGCGCCTTCCTTCCATGCCAACCCGAAGATCTCATCCAAGCCGCTGGCGAACAGATGAAACTCCGGCTGCGGCTTGGCCTCATCGGCACCGGAGATGAAGTAGATCTCGCCACGGCGCGTGCCAACCGCCACCCGACCATCCGGCAGGATCGTGAACGCTCCCGCTTCGATGACAAGGTGCTTGGGAATCGGCAGCTCGACGACGCGGTAGTAGTCACGCTCCCGCTCAGCAGTGCCCCAGCGTTCACCCACCTCTTCGGCCATCGCCATCGAGGAGAAGAGCCCCAGGAAAAAGGCCATCCGTTTCAAGGCATCAGGGAAGCAGCGCATAATCGACAGTGAAGCTGGAGTTGCCCTTTGGAATCCTGAGCCTGACGAGGAGTTCCTGACCGACATCCCCGGTGGTCGATGGGCGGACCATGGTCTCGCCCTGCGAAAGGCTGACCCTGATCTCAGGAGTCTTGAAAAAGGCGGGAGTCTCGGACTCGATGCTTCCTGTTAGAGCTCGGAAATGCAGCGTCGTTTCAACGGGCGAGGAAAAGGTGAAGGTTCGGCGCAGCACGTTCGGACCGACCGACGACGCCGGCACGGGCTTGTCCTCGATTGTGATGTCGCCACAGCGATAGGTGAAAACCGGATTGAGTGCGGCATCCAATGCATATCCAACAAAGGCATATCCATGCTTGCGTGGATAAAGCGGGTCCGGATTGACCGGCTGCTCCTTGCTGGTCACCGGCATCAGTGGCCATGGGGACTTCTCGTCGTCGAGTCGAAGAAAGGACACATCCTGCGCGAGAGCCACCGCCTTGGCGGCCGGGCTGAAGTCGCCCGCTCCCTGGGACTTCCAGTTGACGTTGACGAACTCGCCTTTCCACAGCGCCGAAAGGGTTCCGTTCTGGGCGTTGAAGGCGTAGTTCATTCCGCCGGGAAATCCCACCGCGATGCCACGGAAACCGGCGATGCGGCTTCGTCCACGTTTGAGGACTGGCTGATCTCCAACCGTCAGCTTGATGTCAGCCGAGCGCAAGCCCGACGGATCACGCGCCGAACGTCCGAGCGAAAACGTATCCCACAGGGCCTCGATCTGGAGCTTGGCATCGCCGTCGAGAATGCCCGTCTGCGTGGCTTTCCCATCCGGCCAATAGCTCGGCATGATGATGCCCGGCCTGAAGGCGGCCGGATTGCGCATGTAGCCACGGAACCACTCGGGCCGCAGCCGCTGGTAGCTGGTCATCAGGTCCAGCCCCTTCATGCCCTGCGATTCGGTGCCGTTGAAGTTGTGACAGGAAATGCAGTTCAGGCCTTTGTCGCCCAGCAACTCCAACGCCCCACTTCGCATCCTCTTCCGCAGTTCGCGATCCTGCGCCGACAACTCATCCGGATCCATGGGTTCATCCGGATCGGGCGGGATGGTCTTGTCGACAGCCGGCTCCGGATGATCAACCGCGACCAGCAACTCCGACAGCCCCTTCCAGGCGACCTCCCCGTAATGAGGCATGCGGGTCTGCATGTAGG
>JAIXVN010000178.1 GCA_027483005.1 Verrucomicrobiaceae bacterium | reverse complement strand
GAGGGGAAGTCCGGCCGGCAGTCGCTCGCGGTTCTCGGTGTCGAACGACCACTTTCCGCCGATCGGCGAGCCATCGTCCTCCAGCAGGATGCCGAGCCTCTTGCGCTGGATCTCGTAGAAGCGGGCCATCGAGGATTTCTTCGGACCGGCACAGGATTTCTCCAGCACCGGAGCCGGCGTGAGGAAGTTCGGGGACGGATGGACGACGAGCTTGATCCCGTGGTTCGAGGCATGGCGGCGGATTCGTCGCTCAAGCACGTCATCGGCAGGATCGGCGAGATGAAGGATGCGCGGAGCGGATTTGAACTGTTTCTCTAACAGATCCACGCTGTCATGCTCCGGGCCGGATGGGACCTCTACAACAGTCACCTGATGACCCGCAGCGGAAAGCTCGGCCGCATAGGCCTGCATCGAGGCGCGGAGCAGCACGAGCTTCTGGCCGTGCATCGCGAGCGGCCAATGGCGGTCGTTTCCAAAGAACAGCGGATCCTCGATCAGAACAATCGGCCGACCCTTTGCAACCCCGGGATGCCGCTCGAAGAGCTGGTGCGGGTAGATGAGGGTGAACTCGGTCGCCCTCATGGAAGTCGCGTCGGGGGGCGATCGGGCTTCGCGTAGGAAAGGCGGCCGAGCGGGGTGAGCCCGAAGTAGGTGTCGAGTGCGGTGGAGGCCACGGTCTCCAGACCGACGAGGTCGATGGAACCATCTTCTGCGAGGGCGGTTTCCTCGATCTGGACCAGCACCACTTTTCCGAGGATCAGCGTCGTGCCGTTGAGCGGGATGTCGATAAGCTCGACGAGTTCCATCCCGAGCCTGAACCTCGACTCCGCCACGAAGGGGGCGTGGAAGCCTTCCTCGAAATGCTCGGTCAATCCGGTGGCGGCGAACTCGGAGGTCTCGCGCGGATAGCGTGCCGAACAATGATGGCCGGCCATGACGATATCGGGATGGAGATGGTTGATCGTCCAAACGCCGGTGGCTTCGAGATTTGAAAGCGTGTGGCGCTCCACGGCATCCGGTCGGCTGACCATGCCGAGGATCAGTGGATTCGAGCCGAAGTGGACGATGCTGGAAAAGGGCGCGAGGTTCGTGAGGCCATCCGCTGAGCGGGTGCCGATGAGGGCAACCGGCTTGGCACCGGGCAGGCTGGTGGCGAATTGGACGCGGGTCAGCTTGTCCATTGCGGCGATGTCGGCGGCGGTGATCGTTTTCATGAAAAGAGCCGGAGTGAGGAGAGTCCGCCGTCGGGATGGAGGATCTGTCCGCTGAAGCCGCGCGAGGCGTCGGAGAGAAGGAAGCCAACGATGGCGGCGAGTTCATCGGGATCGCCGATCCGTTGCAGCGGATGACGTTTGGCGGCGGCTTCGCGTTTCGGGTCGCTGTTGAGGAGCGGGGAGGCCAGCGGGGTGTCTGTTAGAGTGGGGGCGATCGCATTGACGCGGATCTTCGGCGCGAACTCGGCGGCAAGCGAGCGGGTGAGTCCCTCGACGGCTCCCTTCGCGGCGGCGATCGAGGCATGGAAGGGCATGCCCTGGGCGACTGCGACGGTGGAGAACAGCACGATCGAGGCGGAGGGCGCGGCTTTCAGCGAGGGCAGGGCGGCCTGAATGGCGTTGACGGCGCCGAGGCAGTTCACGTGAAAGTCGCGAAGGAAATCCTCGGCTGTTAGACGGTGGAATGGCTTCAGGGAAATGGTTCCTGGAAGATAGACCAGCGAGTCGATCACAGGGGGAAGCTCAAGTGCGATGGGCTCCAGGGCATCGAAGGGCTGCACGGAGATTCCGAGCTGGGCGAGCGGGCCGGGGTTGCGGGCGGCGGCGATGACCTGGTCGCCGCGCTCCAGCAACAGCCGGGCCGTGGCGAGCCCGATCCCTGAGTTCCCGCCGATGAGAAGGGTGGTGCGCGACATGCCGCAAGGTGCACGGACCGGCGGGTTCGTCAAGGGGCGGAGGGACGAAACCCTCGATGGATGGATTTCACCGTGGCCCCCGCCCTTGTTTTCATCAGGCAAACATCCCACGCGCTGCCAGATGGGCGAGCCAGCCGTGAAAATCGAGCTTCGGCATGACAGAGGACGAAAGCGCGGCGAGTTCCTCAATCGAACGACTGCCGTCCATGGCCATCGAGATCTGCAGCCGACCTTCGTCGAGGGTGCAGGGGGTGTGATAGACATCGACCAGCGGCTTCCCCTGTTTTGCTGCCAGCAGCCTCAGGGCGCCAAGGTTCGGCGCGGCGGGCACGGCGGACTCGAACCTGAGGGGCTCATAGCGCAGCAGGATCAGGTTCTGTCGCGCCGAGTCCATGACCATTCTGGCAATGACCGGCAGGCTGTGGGTCGGGTCGAACTGGTCCCCGAGCCGCTCGGCCATGATCTCAAGGATTTCCTGTATCGGGACCGATTGCGGGCTGGTGTCGGCGAGCGCGTAAAAGAACGCGAGGGCGAAGGGATGCTCGAAGTTGACCAATTCATTGCCTGAAGAATCGATCAGCCTCGTGCCTTCGAGCCGATGTGGGCAGCGCACGGAGAAATGCAGGGCCGTGGCGGAAGTGATGCGCGTTTGCACCGGGGCGTGCGCGCGGCAGAGAAGGGAACTCCGGAAGGTGCGATTCGTCAGCACATCGATCGCCTGTTGGAGCGCCAGCGGGTCCGAGGCCAGAGGCTGGAGCGATTCCTCCGCGCCGGGGGCGAGGGAGGGCGGGAAGTTGTCCTGAAGGCAGCTTTCGCCAAGATACTTCAGGCCACTGCGCCCGGCGTGAGCGGCGAACTCCAGGAAGGTGCAGGGCTCGTTGATCGGGGCGAAGTCATCGAAGGGAAGCACCGCGGAGCCCTTTCCAAGCATGTCATGCAGCACGTCGGTCAGGTATCGGGCATAGGGCGTGTGGGTTCCCGCAGCGGTGGCGATGAAGGCGAGAATCCGCTCATGATCCGGGCCGATTTCCGCCGCGGCGGGGCGCTGTTCCAAAAGCCGTGTCAATTCCACCACCGACTGGCGCAGTGACCACCCCGGCAGCGTGTTGTAGCTGATTGTGGCGATTCCCTCGTGGGAAAGATTCGCCGCACAGAAATCGAGCAGCGTTTGCCGCATCGGCAGCGGAACCCACGAATAGAAGCCATGCGCGATGATGAAATCGAAGCTGTCGTCTCCCGGATCGTAGTCCCGGAGGTCGCAGGCGTGGAACTCCACATTGCCAAGCCCGGCGAGGTCGGCGGTTGTTCGGGCCTCTTCG
>JAIXVN010000027.1 GCA_027483005.1 Verrucomicrobiaceae bacterium | reverse complement strand
CCTCATCTTCGGGGTTGTCACCACCACCCTCGCCGCCGCCACCGCCGCCGTCCTTCTCCATTTCGCCTTCGAGCTTCTTGGCCCATTCGGTGAGCTTGGCCGCCCAGATCGCGGCGGCATCGGAGCCGGAGGACGGGAAGTTCTCTTCAAACTGCTTGCGGACGTCCTCGAGCTTCAAATCGATCTTCGACTCCCGCATTTCATCAAGGATCTGCTTGAAGGCTTCCTTGTCGGTCCGGGCCAGATAGTGGCCCAGGTCCTCCTGGATCCAGCGCACATCGGAGGCGGTGTCGGCCTGCTGCCTGGATGACTCCTTCAGGCGTCGAAGGTCGGAGGGATCGAATTCCGGGTCGGTGACCTTCAGGCCGAACATCGCTTCGGCGCGCGCGCGGATCGACTGCACGATCCCGCCCTCCTCCGAAGCCGCTTTCTTCAGCCGGTTCACGAAAGTCCCCGCCTCGAAACGGCGGTTGGCGTCGTTGGCCTTGTCGATCGCCTTCTGCATCTTTTCGACGACCTTCTGTTGCTCCTTCACGGCGTCCTCGACGTCCTTCTTCGATTTCTCGGGTGTGTTGGTCTCGTCTCCGGCCTCGCTGAGCTTGGAGTCCACTTTCGGCATGTCCTGGGCCGCCAGGTCCTTCATGTCCTTCATCGACTCCGCCATCTTCTTCAGCGTGTTCTTGTCGATCTCCCCATTGCGGGCGGCGTCCTTCATGAGCTGCTCCATCCGCTGGGCCAGCTCTTCCATGCGACGGGTGTTCTCGGCCTCGGCCTCCTGCTGGGCATCGAGCTTCTCCTGGTTGGGCTCCTTCTGGAGATCCTCGCCGCTGAGCTTCTCGAGCCGCTGGTTCTCGTCGAACTGGTTGCGCTCGCGACGGGCCAGGTCTTCCAGCTCGGTGATGGCGCGGTCGAACTGGTTCTTGAGCATCTGCGCGTGCTCGTCGCGGGTCAGCACGTAGAGCACCACCGGCTCGGAATAGACGCGCGGACGTCCCGGCAGGAAATCCTCGGCGTAGGCGCGGATCGTGAGTTTCTGGGGCGAGATCCCGAAGGCCGCCGGTGAAAAGGCCGCCGGTCCCGAATGACGGCGCAGCTCGGCCCCCCCGTCGGAAAGCTTCATGCCGCCGAAAGCAGGCTTTTCATCGGTCGGTCGGGTGAACTCGCCCTGCCACTCGATTCCCGCGACCTTGAGTCCGAAGTCATCTTCTGTTAGAACCTCGAAGTCCACCGTTTCCTCCGGCAGGATCGCCTTCAAGCGCTCCACGCCCTGGAGATAGGCGGTCGGCGCGGCGTCCTTCAGCGGGTCGATCCGCAGCTTGTAGCCGCTGGCCCCCTTGAGCCCGAATTCATCGGTCCAGGAAAAGGGGATGTCGAAGGGCGCCGCGCCGATCTCAAAGGGAGCGGTCGTGGACTCGTCGCCAGAGAGGTTCAGGGTGCCTTGGGTCGAGGTGAAAGGAGGTGGGTTCTCTCCGGCGGCGGTGGTGTTGAGAACGGTCGGTCCGAAGCTCGCCTCCTTCAGCGGCCGCGTGGTCTTCAGCTTGATCTCCACCTTGCCACCCTCCACCACGCTCAGCACACCGGTTTCGAGCGTCACGGTCTTTTCCGGAATCTTCAGATACTCCGGGGAAACGACGCGGGCCACCACCGACTCGGCACTCGGGCGCTGCACCGGCTTCACCCGCATGGTGTGGCGGGCGTCGCCGATGCTGAAGGTGACGGTGCCCGGATCCTGCTGGCCGGGGAATTCGAAGGTGTAGCGGTCGTTCTCGCGCGACGCGGAGACCACCGGCTGCAGCCCGTAGCGTCCGCTTCCGGTCTCAGGCTTTTGCTCGGTCTCGGCGGAAAGCTTCAGCGTGATCTGGAAACTCTCGCCGAAAGGCACCGCCATTTCAGCCGGCGGGGAGTCCAGCACCGTGAAGGTGTAACGCGGCGTATCGGAAAGCGGCATCAGCCAGCGCTTCAGGGCGTTCGATCCGGCCCGCGGTGTGAGGGTCAACACGGTGGCGGCCCCACCGGCCAGCAGCACGGCGACCAGCGCCCATTTCCGGTGGCGACCCGGTGGCAGTGCCTCGTTGAGCGTCCGCTTCGCCGCTTCCGCTGCCACGGCTTCCATGGCCGCCGCGCGGAGGCGCGGCGAAAGAGAGCCCGAGTGCTCGTTCTGATCCTGAAGCTCGATGACCCCGAGCAGTCGGTCACCCAGGCCCGGGAAACGTCGTGCGATCAACTGCGCAAGCTGGTTTTCCCGGCGATGCCTCCAGACCCAGCGGTGGATCCAAAGTGGCGCGAAGACCGCGAACAGCGAGGTGCCGCCGATCAAAATGCCCAGCCGCACCAGGCCGGGCGTCTGCCAGATCCGGTCCAGTCCGTAGACCAGCAGGAACGAGAACACGAGGCCGATCACCCCCGCGATCACCGCCTCCATGACCTTGATCCGCCAAAGGTGGCGACGGAATTCGGCGAGCTGCACACGCAGCGACTCCGGGATCGGCACAGGTTGGGGCGAATGAGGGTCTTGGGACATGCGCAATTCGGGAAATCTGCCCGCATCTGAGGGTGACAGACGACACTCCCAGAGCAGGCCGCACTTTTCCAGCGGATTTGTTTGGAGAATAGCGCCGCTGGATCGGGGATTTGCGGGTTTTTCTCGTTCGCGCAGCCCGGGTGGTGGAGTGCTTGGTGCCAGCGAGCCTTATTTCCTTCCCGCCAAAGGCCGGGACGCTAGCCTCTGACCAGATTTCCCGCATGTTCGAACAAGCCTTCAAAAACATCGATGACGTCCTCCACAAGGACGCCGGATGCTCCAGCGAGCTGGACTACACCGAGCAGACCTCCTGGCTGCTGTTCCTGAAATACCTCGACGCCCTGGAGCAGGACAAGGCCACCGAGGCCCGGCTGGAGGGCCGGAAATACACCCACATCATCGATCAACCCTACCGCTGGAACTACTGGGCCGCGCCCAAGGACTCCTCCGGAAAGCTCGATCACAACAACGCCCTCACCGGCGACGACCTCCTCGACTTCGTCAACCGCCAGCTCTTCCCCTACCTTCAGGGCTTCAAGGCCAGGGCCAGCGGACCGAACACCATCGAATACAAGATCGGCGAAATCTTCTCCGAGATCAAAAACCGCATCCAGTCCGGCTACAACCTGCGCGACATCATCGAGCCCATCGACGAACTCCGCTTCCTCTCCCAGACCGAGAAACACGAGCTCTCCCACCTCTACGAGGCCAAGATCAAGAACATGGGCAATGCCGGGCGCAACGGCGGCGAGTATTACACCCCGCGCCCGCTCATCCGTGCCATCATCAAGGTCCTCGATCCCCGGATCGGCGAAACCATCTACGACGGCGCGGCCGGCTCCGGCGGCTTCCTTTGCGAGGCCTTCGATTACCTGAAGTCCGGGAAAAAACTCACCACCAAGGACCTCACCACCCTCCAGACCCGGACCTT
>JAIXVN010000218.1 GCA_027483005.1 Verrucomicrobiaceae bacterium | reverse complement strand
GATGACAAGGGGCAGTCGGTCTATTCGCCGACGGCACTGACCTTCGATGAATCTGGCGCGCTTTACCTCGCCGAGACCCATCGCTTCCGCTTCGGGGTCGAGGACAATCGCGATCATCTCTACTGGCTGCTCGACGACCTGGCCTCGCAGACCACGGCCGACCGCCGGGCGCTGCATGAAAAATGGAAGGCAAAGGTCCCGACCGAGTCGCTGACTGCGAAATCCGAGCTCGTGAGGAAATTGAGCGAGCCGGATGACAAGGGCGTCTTCACGAAATCGGGAGTCTATGCCGAGGGGTTCAATGACGTGCTCGATGGCACGGCGGCGGGCGTTTTCGCGATGAATGGCACGGTGTTTCTGGCCAGCATCCCGAAGCTCTGGACGCTGCGCGACAACGACGGCGATGGCAAAGCGGACGAGCGTGGGGTGATTCAGGATGGCTTCGGCGTGCGGGTCTCGTTTTCCGGGCATGACATGAATGGATTCGCGCTCGGACCCGATGGCCGGATCTATGGGACGATCGGCGACCGCGGCTTCAATGTGACCACGCGTGAGGGACGAAAGTTCGTGTCGCCGGATCGCGGCGCGGTGTTCCGATTCGAGCCGGATGGGACGAATTTCGAGGTCGTCCACAGCGGCTTGCGCAATCCGAAGGAGATCGCTTTCGATGCCCACGGCAATGCCTTCACCGTTGATAACAACTCCGACCAGGGCGACAAGGCCCGCTTGGTCTATGTCGTCGAGGGCGGCGATTCCGGATGGGAAATGGGCCATCAGGCGCTGCATTCGTTCCATCGTGAGATCGGGCTGGAGGAGCATCCGCCGAACCGCTGGATGGGGGAGAAGATGTGGGAGCCGGAGAACGATTCCCAGCCTTCCTATATCTTGCCGCCGGTGGCGAACCTGAGCTCCGGCCCTTCCGGCCTGACTTATCATCCGGGCGCGGGATTTCTCGATCGCGAGGCCGGACGGTTCCTGATCTGCGACTACAAGGGCTCGGCCGCCGCCTCGGGGATCTGGTCGTTCAAGGTCGAGCCTTCCGGAGCCGGGATGAAGCTGGCCGATGCGCGTCAGGCGCTGTGGGGGATCGCGGCGACCGATGTCGAGTACGCCTGGAACGGCGATCTTTACGTGACGGATTTCCTCGGTGGCTGGACCTCGCACGAGGGGGGAAGGGTGTTGAAACTTTCGCCTACGAAAGGCTCCGGGAAAACGTCTGACGCGGCGGTGCTGATCAAGGAAGGTTTCGAGCAGCGCACGCCGGAGGAGCTGGCGAAGCTGCTGGGCCATGCCGATCAGCGGGTGCGTTTGCGCGCGCAACTGGCCCTCACCCGCAAGCCGGCGAGTTTGGAGTTTTTCAAGAAGGCCGTGGCCTCGGCCGGTCCGATCGAGCGGCTGCATGGAGTCTGGGGGCTGGGCATCCTTTCGCGACGCGGTTCCGCCATTCTCCCGACCAAGCGGGATGAGTTTGTCGAGCTGCCCGATCAGAAGAAGTCCGCTGAGGCGACCAAGCAACTCATCGCACTGCTGAAGCACCAGGACCCGGAAGTGCGGGCCCAGGTGGTGAAGGTTCTGGGGGAGTCGCGGGCGATTGGGGACACCTTGAATCTCGGGGAGTTGCTGCTCGATCCCTCGCCACGGGTGCGGATGTTTGCGGCGATCACCATCGGCAAGCTGAAGGCCTACGGTCTGGTGCCTCAGATCTGGGACATGATCGAGGCAAATGCAGACAAGGATCCCTATCTCCGTCATGCCGGGGCCTATGCCCTCGCACTGCTGGCCCGCGATCCCCGCCAGGTTTCCGCGCTTTCCACTCATCAGAGCCCGCATGTCCGGCTCGCGGCGGTGGTGGCCCTGCGGCGCATGAAGAGCCCCGAACTGGCGAGATTCGTCGGCGATGCAGACCCGAGGGTTTCCGCTGAGGCACTCCGCGCGATCCACGATGAAGGCATCGAGGAGGTCCGGTCGGTCGTCGCTGCTCAACTCGACGAACCCGCTGTCGCCAAGCAGTCGCCGTTCATGCAACGGCGCTTCATCCACAGCGCCTTCCGTCTCGGTGATCAGGAAAACGTGGCCCGCCTCCTGAAAGTGGCGGCCGCTCCGGACTTCCCGCTGGAGACCCGGGCTGAAGTGATCCGCCTGCTCTCGATCTGGCCTGAGCCGCCGCCGGTTGACCAGTCCACCGGACGCTTCGCGCCCTTGCCGAAGCGAGACCTTTCCCTGATCCGTGACTCCCTGATCGAGGCCGTTCCCGAGCTGCTGAAGCAGGACGACACGCTCGCCGCCGTGCTCGATCTGGTTTCCCGCTTCGAGCTTTCGGTCGATGGACTCGACGACGCCTCGATCCTGACCTTGTTGGAAAAGCAATCGCTGCCCGGTGCCGCCCGCGCCAAGGCCCTCGCGCTCTACGCCGCCCGCAAGCCTGCGGAGCTTGCGCCCTTGCTGGTGACGCTTTCCTCGCATCCCGATGACTCGCTCGCGCTCGATGCCCTGCGTCTGCTGGCCGACCTTTTCCCGCAACAAGCGATTCAGCCTCTCCTGACGGCCAGCCGTTCCCCAAAAACAGCCCGTGCCCAGGAGGCCTGGACCCGGCTGGCGGGGCTCAAGGATCCGGCGGTGGCCAAGGAGATGGTCGCCGCCCTCGCAGACCTGAGGAAATCCAAGGGCGTCTCGCCCTCGGCCCTCGAACTCCTGTCCTCGGCCCGCTCACGCACTGAGCCAGCCGTCCAGCAGGCGCTGGCCTCCTACGACGCTTCCATGAAGGGTTTGGCCGACCCGCTCACGCCCTATCTTTCCTCCCTCGAAGGCGGCGATGCCGACCGTGGGGCAGCCCTTTTCGAATCCCACCCGGTGGCCCAGTGCCTGCGTTGTCACCGGGCGGAAATCACCGGCGACTCCGGCAGTGAAGCGGGCCCGAACCTCTACGGCGTGGCCACCCGGGGCGACCGCCGCTACCTGCTGGAATCCCTCGTCCTTCCCTCCGCCAAGGTCGTGCCCGGTTTCGGCATCGTCAGCGTCTCGTTCTCGAATGGCACCAGCCTGTCCGGTCGGCTTCTGGCCGAAACGCCCACGCATCTCGACCTCGAAGCCGAAGGGAAAGCCTGGAGGGTGAAACGAAAGGACATCGCCTCCCTCACGGCCGCCGTTTCCGCCATGCCAGCGATGCATGCACTGCTGAAACCCGGCGAACTCCGCGACCTCGTCGCCTGGCTGGCCACCCTCGACCAAAAGGCCCCGGCCACGAAACCCGCCGCCGATCCGCCCGTGCTCGATCCGGCGACGTTGAAGAAGTGAAGACGCTGACGCTCAACAAACCCGCTCTGCATCGTCATTCGTCATTCCCCATTCGTCATTCAACTAAATCTTCCGCTTGCCCTCCGCGCCGCAGCTTCCCAACATGCGCCCCGCAACGGCGGCTTGGCGGAATTGGTAGACGCGCTCGACTCAAAATCGAGTTCTAACGAGTGTGGGTTCGAGTCCCACAGCCGCT
>JAIXVN010000362.1 GCA_027483005.1 Verrucomicrobiaceae bacterium | reverse complement strand
GTGAGTGGCTTTTTGGAGGTAGGGGCTGGGAATGATGGGTGAGTTGGGGCGACAGGAATGTCGCCGCTCCGGTGGGGGAAGATCGCCGCTTGCTTCGCGGACGCGGGGCGGTCATCACAGCGGCGTCATGGTTCGTGTGCCTGCCTGGTTGGAGAAATACTGCTCGTTGCCGCGGGCGGTGTATCTTTTCACTGCCGGGCAGTTCCTGATCAACCTGATCAATTCCGCGCAGTTCCTGCTGCTGAACCTCTACCTGAAGGAACGGGGACTGGAGGATCCGGAGATTGCGGCGCTGGGCTCGCAGCGCTTTGTGGCGACGCTGTTCCTGGCCATTCCGGCGGGGCTGTGGCTGCGTGGAAAGCCCTTGCGACGTCCCTTGTTGTGGGGGTCGATCCTGTTTCCCATCGCGGCGCTGGCGGCGCTCGAAACGGTGCGGCTGGGCTGGATGCATGCGGCCTCGATTTCCTTTCTGCTGATGGGGTTTTCCGGTCTCCTGCTGAACGTGGCCAGCCTGCCAATGACGCTGCGCCTAACGCCGGAAGGCCAGGCAAGCGAGGCGCTGAGCCTGCAATTCGCCACCTGGGCGGCGGCCAGCATTTGCGGCGGGGTGCTTTCAACCGTGCTCCAGGCGATCGGGTCCCTGCGGATCGGCGGGATGCAGGTGGTGTTCGACGAGCATTCGACGCTGCTGCTGCTGACTCTGGCGGCATTTGCGGCTCCCTTGTTCTACTTCATGCTGCCGGATCCGGTGCCGGAGAAGTCCAGCCACGGGCATTGGCTCCACGTGCATCGCGAGGATTGGCCGAGGCTGCTGCTTTCCCTGCTGCCGACGCTGTGCATCGCCACCGGGGCCGGGTTGAGCATCCAGTTCCTGAACCTGTTTTTCAGTCATGTCCACGAGGTGAGTTCGCGCGACTACTCCGCCTTTGGTTCCATCAGCAACGTGCTGGTGCTTTTCGCCGGACTGCTGGTGCCGGAGGTGAAGCGCCGCTTCGGCTGGCGCGGTGCCATTCTCGGGGTGCAAACGATCGCGATCGTCCTTCTTGCCCTGATGGGACTGACCGAGCTCCAGAAGACGGCGGCCTGGGCCCTTCCTCTGGCGGTCACCTGCTTCATCCTGCGACAGCCGTTGATGAGCATGGCGGGGCCGTCCACCAGCGAGCTGACGATGAGTTATGTCGGGGAACGCAATCGCGAACTCGTCAGCGCATGCAGCGGGGCGATCTGGAGTGGTGCCTGGTGGCTGGCCGCAAGGACCTTCCAGATCCTGCGGACCCACGAACTCCCCTATTGGCAGGTTTTTCTCGCCACGGCCGTGCTTTATCTGTTCGGGACGGTTGCCTATCTCGGGCTGATCCGCGTGGTGGAAAAGCAGCCCATCCAGCCGTCCGGCCCGACTCCCGGCCCGGAGACGGAGATTTCCTGAGTCCCGGACCTGCCTCAAGAACGTGGCCGCAGCGGAACGGCTCACATCGAGATCCCGAAGGTGCTTGCAAGGTGGGCTGGAAGGCCCACAACTTGATGCTCATGGAACGTCGATCTGTGCCTGAAGATCCATCGCGAGACATCGCCAGCCTCTCCGACGAGGCGCTCAGGCAGAATGCGCAGGAAAACCAGCTCGCCGGGAATCACGAGTCCGCGATCGCTTTCTATGAGGAAGCGGCGCGGCGTCATCCGGGTCATCCGGGGATTCTGTTAGGGCTCCTGCAATGCTGCCGGAAGCTGCGTCGCATGGATCAGTTCGGGAAACTCGTGGCAGTCATCCGGGATCTGGTCCGACAGGAGCCTGCGCTCATCGACCAGTTTGGCGAGGAGCTCCAGAAGCTGCATGAATATGGCCCGGCGCTGGAAACCTTTTCGCTGCTGGGAAGTTTTCCCCAAGCGGAAGTTCGTGCCGTCGGGCTGGCCCGCGAAACGGCGCTTCACCTGCGTCTCGGCCAGGAGCCTAAGGCGAGGGAAGCCATCGCCGCAGCGGAACGTCTCGCTCCACAGTTGCCGGAGGTCCTCTCAGCGAAGGCCCTGCTGTGTCGGAAAAGTGATCCTGAAGAAGCGCGACGGATTCTCACTCCACTGTCCCATCCCAACCCGCGAATCCCCCTGCCCTTCACCGTCGCCAGTGCGCACTCGCTCGCCGCGGTTTGTGATTCGCTCAACCTCCCGGATGAAGCCATGCAAGCGCTGGCCCGTGGCAAGGCGCTCGAACAGCAGCAAGCGGTGGTCAAACGATTCCGCGCCCAACGCCAGGGCTGGTGGCAATGGCATCTTGAGGCCCTGGATTTCAATCGGACTCAGGCGGGCGCATGGGCGGCGGCTCATGATGATGGCACGCATCCACGACATGCCTTCCTGCTGGGGCATCCTCGCAGCGGGACGACCCTTCTGGAGCAGATGCTCGATGCGCACCCCGCCATCCAGAGCATCGAGGAAAGCGACATCTACTCCACGGCAATCGATGCCGCCCTGCTCCAGCGCCACGGTCTAACAGGAGGCACGATGCCCTTTTCTGACTGGGTTCGATCCCTTCCCGAGGCGGAGTTGGATCCGCTTCGCCACGATTACTTTCACAAGCTCGCCCTGGAAGCAGGCAAGCCGCTGGACGGTCTCATCGCCCTCGACAAGAACCCCGGACTGACCATGAGCGTGCCCAGATTCGCACGCACCCTGCCGGCCGCCCGATTGATCGTCATGCTCCGGGACCCCCGCGATGTGTGCCTGAGCGCCTATCTTCAATCGATCAACCGCACACCGTTGAGTGCCAACTGGCTCACCCTGGAAGAAACCGTCGAGCAGTATGCGTTCACGATGAATCTCTGGCTGGGAACACGCGAGATCATCGTCCAACCATGGATCGAGATCCGCTACGAGGACGTGGTTCGAAATGCCAGCGAGGAGGGCGACAGGGTCACACGCTTCCTGGGACTGGATTGGCACCCCGCGCAAAACGATCCGGCTGGGCATGCGCGGGGAAAACTCATCAAGTCCCCCACCCATGCCGACGTCATCCAAGCGATCCATCCCCGGGCGGTCGGACGCTGGCACCGGTATGAGAAACATTTTGCGCCGTTTCAGAACAAGCTCGCCCCGTTCTGTGAGGCCTTCGGATATGACGTCTAACAAGGGCCTCCACCGACAATTCATCAAGCAAGACTCCGGGCAGGACGGATGACCTATCTCCCCAGACAGCCCGCCATCGCCCAACCGAGGGCGTTGCCGACTTCCATGTAGGTGCCGGCATTCTTGAAGTAGTGGTAGTCCTGCTTGGCATTCGGAGAGTCTTCTGGCGCAGGCCAGAGATCGCGGATGTCCACGCACTTCACGCTGCCCGCGAACTCCGGATGCTTCTTGGGATCCCCGACCGCGAGCTGCGCTTCGGCGATCTGGAGACCAAAGCTGGCGCGGCCTGGATTACCGCAACCCGTGGCGAGGACGAAGGGAGCCTTCGGCGCGTTGT
>JAIXVN010000618.1 GCA_027483005.1 Verrucomicrobiaceae bacterium | reverse complement strand
GGATCCTCCGGTGACGGGGCGGTCAACATTGTCTGCAATCCTCCATCGGGCCAGGCTGTCGCCGAACAACGTTGGAGCGGCACCACCGCTTACAATGACGAAGACTGGAGCGGCACTGCCATTTACTCCGGCACACTGCCCTCATTGACCTCGGCCCAAGGGGTGGGGGACAACTTTTCCCGCCGTCTTGTCGGTTATCTGAAACCCACGGTTTCCGGCACCTATTACTTCTGGACCGCCTCAGATGATCAGAGTCGGCTCTATCTTGGTTCGAACGGTTATGAGTCCTCCAAGACCCTGATTGCCACGGTCAACGACTGGACGGCCTTTCAAGGTTGGGACGAGGAGAGCAACCAGATCTCATCTGGCATCTCGCTCGTCGCGGGGCAGACCTACTGGATCGAAGCCCAGCAGGTTGAAGGTGGCGGCGGAGACCATGTTTCGGTCGCCTGGCAGGGGCCAGGCATCGCGCGGCAAGCGATTCCCTCCACCGTCATGGGGCCGTTCGTCGCCGGTGCTGCCTCGGGAGATCCGACTCCCCAGGCCGCCGTTCCGGTCGTGGCGATCACCTCGCCGACGAACAACGCCGGCTATTTCAGCACCAACCACATCAGCATCACGGCCAGCGTCACCCCGAACGGCCAGACCGTCACGGGCGTGGAGTTTTACCGGGACAATGTCCTCATCGGAACGGATGCCGTGGCTCCGTATGAGGCGACCTATGCGAACGCCTCAACGGCCGCGTCGGTCAATCTCACTGCTCGGGCCCTCTATCTCAATACCTATGTCACCTCTCCCTCGGTGAACATCGCGGTCCAGGATTCCAATCCTCCGGTGGTCGCCTCCCGCTATTTCGCGGCCAATTCCGGAATGTCCGTCAACACCGTGTTGGGCAGCGCCACTGCGACCCTGTCCGCGCCCCGGACCCTTTCCTCGTGGGCAATTGTGGCCGGAAACACCGGAAGCCTTTTCTCCATCAATTCCACCTCCGGCCAGATCTCCCTCCAGCAGCCCTCCAGTCTGCCGGCTCCGGGCATGATCTTTCTTACCGTCCGTGCGACCGACAGCGCCGGCTACTCGGGAGATGGAACCATCGGCATCTTCTGCAACTCCACCGGCTCATCGGTCTGGATCAACCCGTCCGGAGGGGCGTGGCCGACCGTTGGCAACTGGTCCAACAACACAGCGGTCTCGGGAGCCAGTTCGATTGCCGATTTCTCGGTCCTCAACCTGACGGCAAACGCGGCGCTCACCCTCGACGGAGCCCGCACCGTGGGAACCCTGGTGTTCGGGGACACCACTCCAAGCCATAACTGGACCCTCTCAACTGGTTCAGCCGGTCCGCTGACCCTCAACACGACCACTGGAAATCCAGTCGTCACCGTCAACAACCAGACCGCCACGCTCAACCTGGTGTTGGCGGGCACGAAGGGTCTCATCAAGAACGGGACCGGCACCTTGGCGCTCGGTGGAATCAACACCTTCACGGGGGGACTCACGGTCAATGCCGGAACGGTCAGTCTGCAGCCCGGCGACTACAACAACGCCCTGCCGACCAATTCCGCCGTGACCATCAACAACGGGGGCACGGTGATCCAGGTGAACACCAACGTGACCAACAACGGCATCGCCTTCACCGTCAACGCGGGTGGCACCCTGAACTTCGCCTCCTACCACGCCCATCTCGCGGGCATCACCCTCAATGGCGGAACTCTTCTGGGAACGGGTTCGGGCAAATACGCCGGAGAGGATTTCCTCCTCAATGGCAACGTCACCGTGGGAGGCACGACGGCCTCCAGCATCTCCGTCGCCAACGGCATCGGCTTCGCAAGCCGCACGTTCACCGTGGCCGATGCCACCTCGAGTCCGGCCGCCGACCTGACGATCAGCGGCAACGGGGCCATCAAGGGAACAGGAACCCTCACCAAGGCGGGTGTCGGCACGATGGCGGTCGCCAATTCCAACACCTACTCGGGCGGAACCACCATCAACGCGGGAACGTTCCTGGCCACCAATTCTGCCGGCTCGGCCACTGGAACGGGGGCGGTCTCTGTCGCGGCCAGCGGAACCCTTGGAGGAAACGGCACGATATCAGGAGCCGTGAGCATCAGCGGCGGGCTCGCTCCCGGCGTCAATGATGCCGGCACGCTGACCCTTGGCAGCACGCTCATCCTGGCCGGCACCAGCACCTCGACCCTCCAGCTCGCCAAAACCGGAGCTGTCCTCAGCAACGACCGGGTCCAGGGCATCACCACCCTGACCTTGGGGGGCACGCTGACGGTGTCTGCTTCAGGCGACGCCCTGGCGGCCGGAGACTCGTTTGATCTTTTCGATGCCACCACCTTCTCGGGCAGCTTCGCAACGGTCAATCTGCCGACCCTTCCGAGCGGTCTCCTTTGGAACACCAGCCAGCTCAGCACGGCCGGGATCATCCTGGTGGAAAATGGAGTCCTGCCCCAGACGATCACCTTCGGAGCCCTTGCCACAAAGACCTTTGGGGATGCTTCCTTCGCTCTTGGAGCCACGGCCTCCTCGGGTCTGACCGTTTCCTATTCGAGCTCGAATCCCTTGGTCGCGACGGTCTCTGGAAACACGGTGACGATCGTGGGCGCGGGATCCACAACCCTCACCGCCTCGCAGGCTGGAAACGCCGGCTACCTGGCGGCCACGCCGGTGGACCAGGTGCTCACGGTGAACAAGTCCGCGCAGTCGATCACCTTCGGTTCGATCACGACGAGAACCTTCGGCGGCGCGCCGTTCAGTCTCGGCGGCTCGGCCAGCTCGGGGCTGCCGGTGGGCTATCTGAGTTCGAATCCCGCCGTGGCGACCATTTCTGGAAGTACGGTGACCATCGTGGGTGCGGGAACCGCGACCATCACTGCCTCGCAGGCGGGTGACGGCAATTTCCAGCCTGCGACCTCGGTGCCCCAGACCCTGACGGTGAACAAGGCCTCGCAGGCGATCACGTTTGGTTCGCTGGCCTCGAAGACCTTTGGCGACGCCACCTTCAATCTGGGTGCCACCGCGAATTCGGGCCTGACCGTGAGCTACCTGAGTTCGAATCCCGCCGTGGCGACCATTTCCGGAACTACGGTGACCATCGTGGGTTCGGGCTCCACCACGATCACGGCCTCCCAATCAGGCAATGGCAACTATCTCGCCGCGACGGCGGTGCCACAGACCCTGACGGTGGGCAAGGCCTCGCAGGTGATCACGTTTGGTTCGCTGGCCTCGAAGAGTTTCGGAGATGCCGCCTTCAATCTTGGTGCGACTTCGACCTCCGGTCTTTCGGTTGCTTATCTGAGTTCGAATCCAGCAGTTGCGACGATCTCGGGCAATACGGTGACCATCGTAGGAGCGGGCACGACGACGATCACGGCCTCTCAAGCAGGTGACACCAACTACCAGGCAGCGACCTCGGT
>JAIXVN010000564.1 GCA_027483005.1 Verrucomicrobiaceae bacterium | reverse complement strand
CTGGACCGCACGGACGTTTCCTACTCGAAAGGCTGTTACATCGGCCAGGAGGTCATTTCGCGGATCAAATCTGCGGGAAAGGTGAACCGTCGGCTGATGCGGCTCCGTCTGAACGAGGGGATCCCATGCCTGCCGGGAGAGCTTTTGGTCGATGAAGAAGGCGGTGAGGCTGGTTTGATCACAAGTGTGGCCCCGGTTCCGTCAGATGGTGAACGCGCAGTTCTCGGCTACATCCGGCGCTTTGCGGAAGGCCGTAGGGTCCATCTGAAGTCCTGCCCAGAGGCGACGGTGAGTCTGATCGGCAAGGCCTGATTTCCGGGCAACAAAAAAGCCGGCCCCGTTGGGAGCCGGCTTTCGAGTTGGGGATTCGATCAGAAGTTCGATTGAAGGCTGAAGTTGAACTGGCCACCCTTGTCCGCGCGGGCATCGGGAGAGTTCACCGGGATGGCGTAGTCGAGGGACAGAGGCAGCGGGCTGATCGGCAGCTTGAGGCGGACCCCGACTCCCACGTCGCTGTAAAGGTTGCTGACATCAATGTCCCAGGAACCACCGTTCACGAAGCCCATGTCATAGAACACGGCTGCACGGACATTTTCGATGACCGGAACGGTGTATTCGGTGGAAAGGAACCCAAGGGACTGGCCGCCGACGACTTCGCGGGTGACTGGATCGCGAGGTCCGATGTCGCGGAACTCGAAACCGCGCAGCGTGCGAAGACCACCCAGGAACATGCGCTCGAAGATTGGCACCCGGCCACTGTTGACGCTGTCCACGAAGGCGAGTTCGCCGTTGACGGAAAGGATGCTGTCCCACCAGAGGTTCCAGTGCTTCTGGCCCTGGGCGGAGAAGGTGATGGTGTCCACGTCGCCGCCAATCACGCCACCTGCAAGCGTCAGGCCGATGTCCAGCTTCTCACCGCTGCGGGGGAGGACGTTGCTGTCACGGCTGTCGTAGATGTAATTCAGGCCCAGAGCACTGCGGAGATAGTCTCCTTGTTCGGGAAGGAACAGCGAGGCTGGGCCGGGGGGGACGGCGCCCACTGACGCAGCGGAGAGAACCCTGACCGAGGAATCAAGATCGATGCTGACCTGCTCAAGCTTGTATTCGAGCTTCAGCGATCCCTTCTCACCCAGGGGGCTGCGAAGGAAGAGGGAGGCACCACCGTTGGTTTGATCAAAGTAGTCGCTGAAGAAGCCTGAGTTCCGGTAGAACAACTCACCCCCAAGGGCGAGCTGGCGGTCCATGAACCAAGGTTCGACAAGTGAAACGCTGAAGTCGGTGCGGGTGCTGCCGAGGCGGAGGTTCATGCCGAAGCGCTGGCCACCACCCGTGAAATTCCAGGGGTTGAACAGGTCGAAGTTGGTCTGCTCCAGATTGACGAAGCCCACCACGCTGTCGATCGAGCTGAATCCCACGCCGAGGCCGACGGAGCCAGTCTTGCGCTCTTCGACGAGAATGTTCACGTCGCGGTAGCCACCACGGCCCGGGACGCCCGTGGCCTGCACGTCAGAGAAATACTGGAGGTTTTCAAGGCGGGACTTGGTGGTGTCGAGATCGACCGAGTTGAACCACTGGCCGGGCTTGAGAGGCACTTCGCGACGGATGACCTTGTCCTTGGTCTTGGTATTTCCCTCGATGAGGACATTGCCGACACGAAAGCGGCCGCCTTCAGTGATGCGATACACCACGTTGACGCGGTTCGGGCCGGCATCCGAGATGTCCGGAGTCACGGTGGCATCGGCATAACCACGGGAGCCGTAGTAGCTGCGGATCATGGTGATGTCCGCACGCATCTTCTTCGAAGAATAGGGGCTGCCGGAGGCAAGGGTGAGGGCGGGGTAAAGCTCCTCCGGTTTGAAGACCGTCATCTTGCCGAAGCCAACTCCTGCCACGGTGTATTTGTCGCCCTCGTTGATCGGAATGACGATGTCAACCCGGCCATCGCCGACAGGGTCGCGGCGGACACCCGGGCTGCTGACGCGGAGGTAACCCTTGTCGCGATAGAATTCGAGAACCGAGGCGAGGTCCTCCTCGAGCTGCCCGGTTTCGAAACGACCAGACTTGGTGATCCAGGAGAAGAGGCCCTTTTCACGAACCTTCATGTTCTTGCGGAGTTCCAGAGCGGTGAAGGAGGTGTTGCCCTCGAACTTGATCTTGCGGACCTCGTTCTTGGCCCCTTCCTCGATCACGAAGATCAGGTCGGCAAGTCCCGCCTGGGCGGTGGGCTGCATGCGGTGGGTGATGGTGACGTCCGGGTAGCCGTAACCCTGATAGTATTTCTCAAGATTGCGCTGGGCGGCGACGATCTCGCTGTCGCTGATGGTACCGCCTGCCTTGAGCTTGGTCTCCTTGGCCAGCTTGTCGTCCTTGAAAACCGTGTTGCCGACGAATCCGACGCCATTGAGGCGGGAGCGTGTGGTGACCTCCGCGATCAGCTTGACGTTGTCTCCCACGGGTTCCGCCAGCCAGCGGACGTCATCGACGAGTCCGGATTCGAAAAGGGACTTGATGTCGGTGTCGAGCTTCTCGGTGCGGTAGGGTTGGCCGGCGGCGGTGGACATGTAATTCCGCAGTTTGGCTTCCTCGACGTTGCTTGGACCGTTGAAGCGGATCACGACCTCGCTGATCGTCTTGCCTTCGAAGTCCTGGGCCTTCAACGCGGAAGGCGCGAGGGCCATGGCGGCGAAGGCCAGGGACAGGAGGAGCCTTGCGGATCGGACCGCACGGAGAATACCGGGACTTTTGTAGGACAACATGCTTCTGGGAGTTGCGGCAATCAGACCCGCCCGGGCAGGCATCCGTCAAGGTCAATAGCAGCAGGGCTCAACGTGGGGCGTGGAGCAGCAGCACGATTTCCCCCTTGGGAGGATGGGTTCCGAAGTGGCTGGCCAGCTCCGAGGCGGTTCCGCGGTGATAGGTCTCGAACTTCTTGGTCAGCTCACGGGCGACGCACACAGCCGTGTCCGGATTGATCTCGGCCAGAAGCTCCAGGGATCCGGTCAGGCGGTGCGGAGACTCGAAGAAAATCGCGGTTTCCCCAGACGCGATGGCTTCTTCGAGGGCTTGGCGGCGTCGGCCGGACTTCACCGGCAGGAAGCCTCCGAAGCGGAAGGCGTGGCAGGGCATGCCGGAGCCGATCAGGGCGGTGAGCACGGCGGAGGGACCGGGCAGCACTTCGAAAGGGACACCAGCCTCGATGCAGGCGTGGACCAGGCGGTAACCCGGATCGGAAACGCCGGGCATGCCGGCATCGGTGACCACTGCCACCAGTTCGCCCGCCTGCGCGGCTGCAAGCAGTTCGGGGATCCGCCGAACCTCGTTGTGCTCGTGGAGCGAGGTCAGGGTTTTTCCGGAAATCCCGTGGTGGCCGAGCAGGGGGGCCGAGTGACGGGTGTCCTCGCACGCGATCCGGTCTGCGTTTCTGAGAATCTCCAGCGCCCTCAGCGTGAGGTCTTCCCGGTTGCCGATCGGCGTCGGCACGAACACCACCCGCCCGCGCAAAGAGTTTTCCAGATCCATGGTCGGGTGCACCTGGGGCAGGTCAGAAGCCATTCGCAAGGGTCGAAACCAGAGCCTCCCCCGCGCGTTCCATGGCGTCGGGCAGGGCGTTGTTCCGGGAAGTCTGCAGGTTGCCGTCCACGAAAAAACGGCTGGAACCGGAGGAGGATCCGCTGGCGAGGATGTTGCTGGGATCGCGGGCGTCCTTGAGGACCCAGACGAGGGTGACGGTGTTCTGGAGCTCCTCGGGCCGGAGGGTGTCGAGCCGGGTGGCGCGGAGCTGGGTGTATTGGATCCGGTGGATCGTGCCTTCCAGAATCGCATCCGCGTTCCCAGTGGAGGCGATCCGGTAGGTGCCGTCCTGGAGAAGCTGGCTGGTCACGGCTGAGGTCGCCACGGCCTCCGCGCGAGGGTGCTGGGTGGAGTTTTTGAACATTGGAACCGCGATGTGCTGGATGCGGGCCAGGGATTTCGGCTTCACCCCGCCGAGTTGGTAGCCGACGCAGGACGACAGCAGGGGAATGAGCAGGAGCGGAAGCAGTCGCGT
>JAIXVN010000416.1 GCA_027483005.1 Verrucomicrobiaceae bacterium | reverse complement strand
GCCGGCACCACCGAGGTCACTCATGGAAAGCGAACAACTTCAGTCATTCAACGATCGTCTCAGCCAGTGGATCTCAAGCCAGGGCTTTTGGTTCCAGCTTCGTTTTTCAATGTCCGGAGGTGGGGCGGGCTCGATCATTTTCCACCTTCTCCGAATCGGATTCCGGGTGCTGCTGTTCCTGCTCCTGGTCTGTGTGGGAGGCTGGATCTATCTCATCAAGCGGGTCGAGTCGAAGGACTTCCCCAGAAAGCTCAGCGAGGCGATCGGCAACCACCTCTTGGCAGGTGAGTGCCGGATCGAGGGATTCAGGCGGACAGCTGGCGAGTTCAACCTCCGACGCATTGCCTGTGCGGGAACTCCCGATGCTTACTACTCCGCCTTCGAGGCTTCGAACATCAGTTGCCGCATGGGCTTGCTCGACGGCTTGTCAGGGGTCTGGAACCCGGGTCCGATCCGGGTCAAGAGGCTCGACATGGAGGTGCGGACCGGCGCGGACGATCCGGCCACCGCAACCCGTCGCGCCGAGTCATTCCTCAAGGGCTTCCCCAATTTCGATGTTTCGTTGGTGGAAGTTTCCGATGCGACTCTCAGGTGGGGGTTTGCCAAGGTCTTCAATCCACAGATCCGAGCTGGACTGACGGAGCCTGCCAGGGGCGAGATCAAGAACAGCGCCATGACCGTCCAGCGCACCGATGGTGGCTACCGACTTCAGTTCCGCGGCGGCACATTCACCCAGAACTGGCTGGAAGATCTCGAGATCGTGGAAATGACGGCCTTCATTGGTCCGGATGGAATCCAGATCGAGAAGGGGGAGTTTATCGCCAAGGTCGAGGCTTCCCAGAAGCCTCCCGGTTCGGTTTCCTTTCTGGGGGTGAAGGTCTCCGGAGGGGATCGTCCCATGGTGAGCGGGACGGCCCGTCTCAAGGGCGTGCCCTTGGAACTCCTGATTCCTTCGCGGGTTCAGGGTTTTGTCGAAGGATCGATCTCGTGTGACCTCAAGATGGGCGGCTCGACCAATTCCAACGAGGGGGTGACCTATGAGGGCCAGGTGATCATGAGCGGGGAGGATTGTCTCACGCTCCGTGATCGAATCCACCTCTTCAAGGCACTCTCGGTCGTCGACCTCTTCAACAGCTATCGCAAGCTGGATTTCCGCGAGGGCTCCTTCTACATGAAGACCTCCGCCGGTTGCTTGTCGCTTGAAAAGGTTTCCCTGAAGTCGAAGGACGTCGTCTCCCTTCAGGGGGATTTGAAGGTGAGGCTCCCGACCGACGAGGAAATCCAGAACGCTGTCACCCGTAAGTCCACCGGCGAGCTTGCCCCGGTGTTCGCTTCGGACAACACGACCGACGAGCTTTCCAGCGAGAAGAGCGAGAATGAGTTCACCTTGAAGAATGCGGCGACCTCCTCCTCGGAAGCCCCGCGCAAGGATGGAACCGCCATCCAGGACACCGGACTGTTCAAGCAGCTGGCAGATGGCCTGACCAACCGCCAGGTGATCCAGCAGGGCATGGAGATCTTTTCCAAGAACCTCCGCTACGAGGGCAAGTTCGCGATTTCCATCCCTGGAGACTCGTTTGCCCGCGCTCCCGACCTGGCCCTGATCTACCAGCCTGATCCCGTGACCAAGCGCATCTCGATCGAGGTTCCGATCGAGGGGAACATCTACGAGATCACCCTCAGCCAGGCCGAGGACATTTACGTCAAGGGACGTCGCCGTGAGTAAGGCCTTCGTGCCTGACTCTCAGGCCCCGGAGGCCTTCGCCAGTCCCAGGCTTGCGTAAATCTCGCGGGTCACCCGGCTTTTGTTCAGCGTGTAGAAATGGATGCCGTCGATTCCGGCGTCCAGCAACTCAGCGCATTGCTGGGCGGCGTAGTGAATGCCGACCCGCTCGACCGCTTCCGGCTCACCCTGCGCACGATCCAGTGCCTTCAGCAACTTCGCCGGATATCGGGCCCCGGCAGCAAGCTCCGCCATCCGCTTCATGCCGGAGATCGTGGTGACCGGCATGATCCCCGCGATCATCGGCACGCGGATGCCGGTCAGATCGCAACGCTCCCGGAAATCAAGGAAGTCGCGATTGTCGAAGAACAACTGGGTGCAGATGTAGTCCGCGCCTTCATCCACCTTGGCCTTGAGGTGATCGAGTTCGAGCAGACGATTGGGAGTATCGGGATGTCCCTCGGGAAAGCCGGCGACACCGATGCCGAAGCCGCGTGGGTCGGGATGGCGTCCGCTGGCATTGAACTGCCTGATGAACCGGACGAGATCCGCCGCATGCCGGAAATCCCCCTTGGACCAATCGTAGGCGGTCTCGCCCTTGGGTGGATCGCCACGGAGTGCCAGAATGTTGCTGACTCCGGCCTTCGCGTAACGCTCCAGCAGGGCATCCAGTTCGGCAAAGGTGTGCCCGACACAGGTGAGATGCGGCACGGGCGGGATCGCGGTGGTCTGCTTGATCCGGACCACCAGGTCGTGGGTCAGTTCGCGGGTTCCTCCACCGGCCCCGTAGGTCACGGAAACAAAGGAGGGCTCGAGGGCTTCGAGTTCCCGGATCGTTTCGTAAAGCTCCTCCCATCCAACAGGAGTGCGGGGGGGGAAGAACTCAAAGGAGAAGCTCGGGCGGTGGCGCTGCAGCAGGTCGAGAATGTGCATGGGGTGGGCTAAAGTGGGGTGAAATCCGCAGGAGGCCGAAACTTCCCTGATCTTTTGGAGTTTATCTGCTCGAAGATTCCGGTCACCGGGCTTACAAAAACGCTGAACTCCCATGAAGACAATCCCCGTTTCGCTGGTATTCGCCGGTTCCCTGCTCGGAGCCTCTGCCCTGCCTGCTCCTGAGCGTCCCGAACAAGGGACAGCCGCCCAAAAGGAGCGGCACCAGGGACCGGAAGGCGAGCGTCGTGGACCGAAGCACCAGCCGATCGAATTCTGGAAGCAGGCCGACACGAATGGCGACGGATTGATCTCGAAGGACGAGTTCCTGGCTCTGGAGAGGATCAGGAACCTCCCTGAGGAAAAGCGGGACAAGTTCTTCAACCGGCTCGACAAGAACAGCGACGGATCGGTTTCCATCGAGGAGCTTCGAAAAATGGCTTCCGGTGGGAACGAAGGGGGACCGCAGGGGCTTCCCCGTTTGCCCGAGCTGGACACCGACCGCAGCGGCGGTGTGAGCTTTGCGGAGTTCAAGGCGGCACCCTTCGTGCAAAAGCTCCCCGCCGAGCGTCAGGAAACCCTCTTCAAGCGATTGGATCGCGATGGCGACGGCCAGATCACTCCGAAGGACCGCCCTGAAGGCCCACCGAAAGGTCGTCCGGAAGGACCAGGAGGGGAAATGGAGCCCAGGCAGATGATCCACCGTCTGGACGCCAATGGCGACGGGTCCGTCAGCTTCGAAGAGTTCCAGAAGGCCCCCTTCGCCGAGAAGATGGGCGAGGATGCCCTGGAAGACCGATTCGAGAAGCTCGACAAGAATGGCGACAAGAAGCTCTCCCCGGAGGACATGCCACCACCCTCGGAAGGTGGCAGGCCACCCGAGAAACCTGAGCGGCCTGCTCCACCCAAGGCACCTTGATCCGGCGACGGGTCAGAAGTTCACCTCGAACCAGACCCCACCGTAGAAACGTTCGGTCTCGGTGCTCGCCTCCATCGGAAGCGAGACGCCGACAAACGGGGTCAGCGCGACCGACTTGCTGATCGCATAGGTGAAGGCGGCCCTCGCGTAGAAGTCGTTCCAACCACTGCGGCCGTAGTAGTCATCCACCCAGCTTGTTCCAGCCTTCAGAACCACAAATGAGGAGTCGGTCACCGGCTTGGACCACTCCGTTTCGAGCCACAGATAAGGAGCATCCGCACCAGTGTCGTAGGCGGC
>JAIXVN010000514.1 GCA_027483005.1 Verrucomicrobiaceae bacterium | reverse complement strand
TGAGGGAGATCCTGCCAACGAGCGCATCCATGGATGGATCCTAGCGCTCACTCGATTGGGGCGTCCATCCCCCTCTCGGGTATCGCCTTTCGTCGCCACGCCGGACTCCATCGGAAAATTTGCTGTTCTCGTGATCCAATTCGAGACAAACAGCGGATCATTGCCACCATGAAGTTGCTGCCGACATCGCTCATTCCTGGGTTCCTTGCCGTGATGGCGGTACTCTCCCCGCCTGCCGCCATGGCGGCCAATGTCTGGGAATCCATTGCGCGCGTGGAGTTCCGGGTTGCGGATTCCAATCGCAATGGAGGAATCGGAGTCCTCGAGCTGGCCCGCTTCCGTCGTGACATGGCGAGCATTCCCTGGCTGTTGAAAACGGCGACCTGGCTGGAGTTCACGCGTGCGGACAGCAATGGCGACGAGTCGATCAGTCTGGAGGAATGGCAATCCTACCGGCTGGGCCGCAGGGTCAATCTGCTTGGCGATCAGGTGCAGCGTTTCAGAACTGCGGATTGGAATGCGGATCGGAAGCTGAATGTCCGGGAGATCCAGCTGGCCTTCCAGCCGTGGCTGACTCCCCAACAGGCGAAGGACACCCTGAGCTGGCTGGACTCGAATGCCGATGGCTTGCTGACGATGGGAGAGTTCTTCCGATATGTGACTTTGAGCCCCGATGCCCTGCGGGGGATGCGCAGAAAGGACGCGGAGGATCTGCTCTATGCGATTGGCGGATCGTTCCACTACACGATGTTCAACGGCGCGATCGTGGACTATTTCCAGCAAGTCCATTCCCTCTACTCGCTCCGATGCGACGCGGATGTCATCTCCGGCTGCGGCTATGGAATCGATCTCAAGTCCTTGGAGGGCAAGACGGATGCGGAGGCGGTGAAAGTGGCGGAGCTTGCCAAGCTATTGCCTGCAAGTCCGATGCCTCCGGGGATCTTTCCGGATGACCCACCGACGCTGAAGCTGTCACGTCCGATTTACATCGATTGGGATCGCACTCATCCCAGCCCTCTCAACTCTGGCAATGTATTGCGGACTCCTTATCTGGTGATCTACGCGAGGGATGGCGTGGTGATCTACTTGGAAATCACCATGGGAAGCCCGCCTTATCCCTGACGAAATCAGACCGGCGTCAGCCAGGTCTCGCGGCGGAACCAGGTTTCCTGGCGCTTGGCGTATTGGCGGGTGGCCACGATGATCTGCTCCCCACAGGTGGCGTGATCGATCTCCCCACGCAGCAGCGACTGGATCTGTGGCAGCCCGATGGCCTTTTCACAGGTGATGGAAAGCGGCCCCAGCGCGGCAACCTCCTCGATGGCTCCGTCCCTCAGCATCTTGCGGGTGCGACGCTCGATGCGGGCGTGAAGATCAGGCCTGGTGCGATGGATCACGTAGCCACGCAGGGAGGCAACGCGTTCGGCGGTTGCCTTCTCCCAACTGTCGCGCAGTTCGGAGGCCTTCTGACCGCTGAGCTTGCAGATCTCCAGGGCACGGCTGACGAAACGGCGGTTTTGCTTCTCAATGCGGGCGGCCTCGACCGGATCCAGTTCCTGCAACTGGTGGTAAAGCTCATCGAGGGAAAGCGCCTCCATCTCCTCGCGCAGGGCAGGATCACCGGTAGGCAGGGGCGAGGCTCCGTGCGTGAGGAATTTCAGATAGAGTCCTGAGCCACCGGTGACGATGGGCGTGCGGCCACGGGACATGATGTCGGCGATGACGGGCTCGGCCAAGCGGGTGTAGGCCATGGCATCATTGGCGACCGAGGGATCGAGGATGCCGAAGAGGTGATGAGGAATGCCTCTCCTTTCATGCTCAAGTGGAGCAGCGGTCAGAATCTCCAGCCCGCGATAAAGCTGGAAGGCGTCGGCATTGACGATCTCGCCGTCATGCTTCTCCGCCAGATCGAGCGCGAGGGCGGTCTTTCCGGAAGCGGTGGGGCCGCAGAGGTAGATGGGAGAGAGCACGAAACTCGAAGAGGGTTTCAGTTTTCAGTTTCAAGAAGGAGAGCTCTGCGCGGAACACTTGAAACTCACCGAAGGTAAAAAAAGCCCCCGCGCGGGCTGACCGGGCGGGGGCTGGGAGTTTGATGTTTGAAATCAGGCGACTTCGGTCGGGGCCTCGGCCGGCTTTTCGGCGGCAGGTGCTTCTTCGACTGCTGCAACCACCTCCGGAACCGGAGCTTCCTCGACGACTGCGACGGCTTCTTCTGCCGGGGTTTCCACGGCGACAGCGACTTCCTCGACCACTTCAGGAGCGGTCTCGGCGACCGCGGCAACGGCGGCAGGAGCGGCGACGACGACCGGCGGCAAGGGGGCCACCACGACCGGCTTCGGCTTCTGCTCTTCGCGATCCTCCTGGTCCTCACGCTCATCCTGGCCCTTCGATTTGGCACCGGAGACGTTCATCTTGCGGCCCATGAAGGGTTGGTCGTGGAAGACCTCGACAGCGCGCTTGGCATCATCGAAGTGGAGCATTTCCACGAAGGCGTAGCCCTTGGAGCGGTGGGTGTTGCGGTTGTAAACGATCTCGACATTGCGCACGCCGCCGATGCCCTTGAAGAGGTCTGAGAGGTCGCTTTCGCTCACATCGTAGGAGAGGTTTCCAACGTAGAGGCGCGGGGACTCGACCGGGCCGCGCTCGAACTCCTTGCGGGGCGAGTCGCTGCGGGCGATGCGGATGTTTGCCTTGACCGGACGTTCGCCGCGGGGCTCACGGGTTTCACGCGGTTCACGGGCTTCACGCGGGCCGCGCTCGGCACGTTCCGGGCGCTCGGTGCGGTCCGGGCGCTCGGTGCGCTCGGGACGAGGGGGGCGGACGGGTTCCTTGTAGAGGCCGATGGCCTTGAGGAGCTTTTGCCAGAAGGTCAGCTTGACCGGCTGGGGTTGGCGGCGCTCGCGTGGTCCGCGATCCTGTTGGCTGGATCCCTGGCGGCCGTGGCCTTGCTGACCCTGGCTCTGGCCTTGGCCCTGGGGGCGGCCGTTGGGGTTTTGTCCTTGGTTGTTACGGTTTTGGCCGCCGCGGTTGCGGCGACGGCGTTTTTGTCCCGGATTGCGGGAATCTGATGGTGCGTTCGACATGGTTTCGCATGGGTCGGGTGTTGCGGGCGGACCGGCGCGGTGGGCTTGTGAGCCCCGCGGAGGCGGACTGTTTCGACACGACACGGATGAAACGGCTTTTTGGTGCCGGGGCGAACAGCCGCTGCAAGACAGGGTGGGCGTTCGCCGGGATTCCGTGTCGGCCGACTTGCGCCGCCGCCCGGGGCAGGGAGTTTCCGGTTTCCAAATCAGCGGCGATCCCCTGTGGTCCCGATGAGGGGATGTGCCGTGAGAGTGGCACTGGGATGGCGACGACGATTGGGGTGATGGGAGACTACCTGCTGCGCTTGGAAACTACGGCTTTGCGGAGGGTTGGCAAGGCATTAAGGCAGGTTCGGCGGGTTTGGTATTGAGTCGCGGGATTCGGTCGATAGATTCGTCCCGGTTTCATGATCAAACACCTGCTTGCACGACTCGCCACCGCTTTTCTTGCCTTGGTTCCGGTTTCTGCCGTCGGCCAGGCTCCTGAAAGCGTGATGGTCCTGGAGGCATGGTCTGGCAAGGTCCTCGTCGCCTCGAATGCCACCCTCAAGCGCCCGGTGGCCAGCCTGACCAAGATCGCCACCGGCGCCATCGTGGTGGACTGGGCAAATGCGACCCAGACCGACCTCGGCACGGCGACGCTGACCGTTCCCAATTCGATCACCCAGATCGGAGGACCGAACCCGATGCGGCTCCAGCCCGGTGACCGGATCAGTCTGCGGGATGCGCTTTACTCGGCCCTGCTTGGATCGGACAACCTGGCGGCTCAGGCCTTGGCCGACCACATCGGTCGTGATTTTCTCACAAGAAGGGGTGGCAGCGGGGATCCTGTGGCGGCTTTTGTGGGGGAGATGAACAAGCTGGCGAAGGCGCTCGGCATGAGTTCCACCCGCTATGTGAATCCACACGGACTGGAACTGCCCGGGCCACAGGGATTTTCGACGGCGGCCGACGTGGCCCGGATTTCCGTGTATGCGATGCGCCGCAATGCGTTTTCGTTCATTGTCCGCCAGAAGGACCGAAAGGTCACGGTCATCGGGGCTGCCGGCAATCGCAATTACACGGTGAAGACGACCAACGAACTCATCGGGCAGGAAGGGATTCTCGGCGTCAAGACCGGCACCACGACCGCAGCGGGGCCCTGCGTTTCGGTCTGCATGGAACGCGATCCTCTCGTCCGCAAGAAGCCGGATGGCAGCAAGGGCGTGACTCCCCGAAGGGTCATCGCGGTGGTCCTGAACAACCCGGATCGGTTCGGGCGTGCCCGCGGGCTGATCTCGGAAGGCTGGGCGATCTACGACCCCTGGCTGGCCTCCGGAGCCCCGGTGCAGGACGCCAAGCGGGAGCTCATCAAGGTCGCCGATCCCCAGTGATCCAATGCCCATCCTTGCCTCCTGTAGGCCCAACGACACTCAAAACACCACACACAAGATGCGAATCGGAATTCTCAACAGCGGGGGCGATTGCCCGGGACTCAATGCGGTGATCCACGGAGTCGTGGGCGCGGCCGACGAACTGGGCTGGGAGGTCATCGGGTTCCGCGATGGATTCGAGGGACTGCTTCCGCCGGGGGATTTCACCGTGCTGAAACCCAAGGATACGGTCGGGATTCTCAAACTCGGCGGCACCATCCTGGGGACCACCAACAAGGGCCATTTCGCTGCCAAGGTCGGCAAGGGAGACATCGCTGAAGT
>JAIXVN010000019.1 GCA_027483005.1 Verrucomicrobiaceae bacterium | reverse complement strand
CTCCGTGGCTGGAGCATCTCTGCTCCACACCGTCTCCGGAGCTTCCAGCTCCGAGAGTAATAGAAGAAGACTCGGAGCGACACTCTCCGAAGACGGACTGGAGCTGGAAGCTCCAGCTACGGCGGAGTACTCCAGCTACGGCGAAATGAAACATGGTGCGCGCTGCAGGGTTCGAACCTGCGACCCCATCGGTGTGAACGATGTGCTCTACCACTGAGCTAAGCGCGCCGGAAAGCGTGGGGCGAGAAATTGCCCGCCTGCGTGGGACTTGGCAAGCATTTCGAGCAGTCGGGTTCCTAGAATTCCACGGTGTGGCCGAGTTTGGCGACTTCGATGCTGCCGGAATGGCGCCCGGACAAGGCCGCGCGGAGGGCTTCGGAGCGATCCGTTTCGCCGTGGACCAGCCAGACCTTTTGCTTGGGACCCGTGATCCGGTCGAACCAATCCAACAGCTCGGAGTGGTCGGCATGGCCGGAGAAGGAGTCGATCGAGTCGATGTGGGCGCGGACGGTGTGGAGTTCCCCGAAGATCGGAACCTGCTTTTCGCCATCGACGATGCGGCGGCCAAGGGTGTTGTCGGCGCAGTAGCCGACGAACATGACGGTGGTGTGGGGATCGGAGATGTTGTTCTTGATGTGATGCACGATCCGGCCTGCCTCGCACATGCCGGAGGCGGCGATGATGATGGCGCTGCCCCGGAGGTCGTTCAGTTCCATGGAAGCACGGACCGAGCGGACGAGGGTGAGATGCTCGAAGCCGAAGGGGTTGTCCCGCTGGAACAGGGATTCATAGACCTCCTCGTTGAAGCACTCGGGATGGAGCCGATAGGTTTCGGTGGCGCTGACGGCCAGCGGACTGTCAACAAAGACCGGCATTTCCGGAATGCGCCCCTCGGTGAAAAGCCGGTGGAGCACGTAAAGCAGCTGCTGGGTGCGCTCGACGGCGAAGGCCGGGATGAGGATCTTTCCTCCACGGCGCAGCGCCTCGCGGATGAGGGTTTCCAACTGATCGCCGGTCCCCGGGGCAGCGTCGTGCTCGCGACCGCCGTAAGTGCTTTCCATCAGGATGAAATCGACGTCCTTGGCCGGGACGGGGTCGCGCAGGATCTCATTTCCACCGCGGCCGATGTCGCCGGAGAACAGGAAGCGCTTGGTCTTGCCGTCGGACTTGTCGTCGATCTCCAGCAGGACCTGGGCACTGCCGAGGATGTGGCCGGCGTCGAGGAAGGTCAGCCGCACACCTTCCTCCACGAGCATCGGGCGGTCATAACTGATCGTCACGAACTGGCGGAGGCACAACTCGGCATCCTTTTGCGAATAGAGCGGCTCGGCGGCAGGGAGGCCCTGCTTGGCGCGATAGCGGTTCACACGATCGATTTCGCTCTCCTGGATGTGGGCGGAATCGGCGAGCATGATCTGGCAAAGATCGCGGGTGCCATCGGTGGCGTAGATGTTTCCTTGAAAGCCCCTGCGGCAAAGGTTTGGAAGGTTGCCGGAGTGGTCGATGTGGGCATGGGACAGGATCACGCAGTCGATCGAGGCGGGATCGAAGTGCGGGAAGCCGCAGTTGATGTCGTAGGCGAGCTTGCGAACGCCTTGATAGAGCCCGCAGTCGAGGAGGATGCGCTTGCCATTGACCTCGAGGAGATGCTGGGAGCCGGTGGTGGTGCCTGCCGCACCGCAGAATTTCAGTTTCATGGGTTGTCAAAGAATCAACGCGGGTCGTGGAGTTGGCGAATGATTTCTGACGGGCCTGACATCGTGGAAAGGAAAAGCCTGCCGCCACAGGTGGTGGGGGCAGGCTTGGAGAGGCGGGGGCGAATGAACCCTGCGGACGGCTCAGCGGCTGGGGCGACCGATCCGTTTCGGAGCGGGCTTCTTGGCAGCGGGAGCCTCGACCACGCCGTTGGGGGTGACCGTCTTCACCGGACCGGTGGCGCGGTAGTTGGCCGGATTTTCCGTGGCGGGAACGATGCTGTCGGGTGGCGCGATGGTGGCGGGGCCGTTGTTGAAGGTCTGGACGTCGCCAGAGAGCTTGTAGCGGCCGTTCGCATCACGCTGCACCGAGTCGAGGCTGGACTGGCTTCCAACGATGGATGGCTGGATGAAGATCACGAGCTCCGAGCGGTCGTTGGTCTTGGTGGTCGTGGAGAACAGTTTTCCGATGCCCGGGATGCTGCTGAGGATGGGGATGCCGGAAACGTTGTCCTTGACCGAGGTGGTGATCAGTCCTCCGAGCACCACGGTGGAGTTGTTGGGAACGGTGACCGTGGTGAGGAGTTCGCGGGTGCCGATCACAGGAACATCTCCCACACCAACAACGGTTTGAGTATCGACGACGTCATCATTGATGAGCGCAATTTGAAGGGTGATCTCACGCTCGGAGTTCACCAGCGGGATGACCTCCAGCTTCAGCACCACGTCGCGGTATTCGATGTTGGTGCTCTGGCCGCCGTTGTTGACGCCACCGTTGAAGCTGTTGGTGGGGACCGCGATGCGCTGACCGGAGGAGATGACTCCGCGCTGGTTGTTGTTGGTGAAGATACTCGGCCGGGAGAGGACGGTGAAGTTGCCGGTCGATTGCAGGGCCTGGAGGTAGATGTTGAACTG
>JAIXVN010000068.1 GCA_027483005.1 Verrucomicrobiaceae bacterium | reverse complement strand
GGTGCAGGGCTCATTGATCGGGGCGAAGTCGTCGAAGGGAAGCACCGAGGAGCCCTTTCCAAACATGTCGTGCAGCACGCCAGTCACGTATCGGGCATAAGGCGTGTGGGTTCCTGCCGCCGTGGCGAGGAAGGCGAGAATGCGCTCGTGATCCGGCCCGATGGTTTCAGCCGCGGGGCGGTTTTCCAGAAGCCGTGTGAGATCGACCAAAGACTGGCGCAGCGACCAGCCGGGCAACGTGTTGTAGCTGATCGTGGCGATTCCCTCATGAGAGAGATTCTCCGCGCAGAAATCGAGCAACCTCTGCCGTGTCGGCTGCGGAACCCAAGAATAGAATCCATGCGCGATGATGAAGTCGAAGCTGTCCTCTCCCGGATCATAATCCTGGAGGTCGCGATGGATGAACTCGATGTTGCCGAGCCCGGCGAGCGTGGCGGATTGCTGGGCCTCCTCGATCGCGGCCGCTGAGAAGTCGATTCCAACGAACCGGCTCTCCGGCCAGCGGGCGGCGAGCGGCAGCAGGTTGTGTCCCGAGGCACAGCCGATTTCCAGGATGTTCGCGCAGGACGGGGTTGGAATGTCCAGTCCTGCGAGCTTGGCGGCCACGGCGGTGACGGCAGGATCGGTGGAAGGATGGCTCATCGCCGGATAGACGCGCGATTGATAGAGTTGGTGGACAGCGTCGGACATTGAGGTGGAAAGCACGAAATTCTAAATCTGAAATGAGGAACGAAGACTCAGAGCTTCTTGACCCGGATGTTTTCCCACAGCGCGCGGTCGCGGCGTTCGGGAAATTTTTCAAGCCATGGGTAGAGGTAGCTGCCGGAAAGCACATCTTCGCCAGCGACCAGGGTCTCGTTCAGGCTGAGTGGCGTGGTGACGCTGCGCAGCACCTGAAAGGCGGATTTCAGCACACTGCGGGAGTGGGACTGCATCGTGCGGTGGCCCTTGCCGATGACCAGGTTGGCGGTCAATAGGCCGCCCGGCGCCACGGCCCGCTTCAGGATCGAAAGGTGCTCGCGACTCCAGTAATGAGGCCGGAAGACATCGGTTTTTCCAGCGAGATAGATGTCGTCGATGACCACGTCGAAGCGACGCTTGTTCGACCTCAGCCACTCGTAGGCATCCGCGTAGTGGATCTCGATCCGGTTGGAGTCGAGGTCCATGTGGTGTTGGGCGAGTTCGACGATTCCCTGGTCGATGTCGATGGCGGTGAGTTCGACCTCGGGCAGAAGGTGGCGCAAGACCCGGAAGGCCGTGCCGCCGGCGAGCCCAAGCATCAGGATTGACCGAGGTGGCCCGGCTGGCCTTAGAAGGGCGGCGGCGGCCAGGTTGTCCCAGGCCAGTCCGGTGAGAAGGCGCTTCCGGTGCCACCACGCGTGGACAGCACCCTCCACGCGGAACTCGGTTTCCTGGTCCGACTCCCAGACTTCCACCCGTTGGAAGGCGGTCTCGACGGATTTGATACGTGCCATGGGCATTGGCGAGGGTTGAACATCGCGGGGCCGACGTCCAACACGGAACGCCCGGATTTGGCGATGTTCCAGACCGGGGAGGAAGGGGCTCATGGGCCGTCGGGAGCGTGGCTGAAAATTTTACGGGAACAAAATCCGGTTCCGGGTATCCTACGGGCATGAAGCGCCGTACGATGCTTTCCCTGTTGCTGCTCCTGCCGACTCTGGCCTCCTGCGAACCTGAAAAACCGATGATCAAGGACGAGACTCCCGCCGCCATGCCGAAAGTTCCTGAAGGTGCCGAAGTGGTCACCCTCGGGGCCGGATGTTTCTGGTGCATCGAGGCGGCCTTCAAGCAGATCCCGGGCGTGCTCTCCGTGACCTCCGGCTACATGGGAGGCTCGGTGAAAAAGCCGACCTATCAGCAGGTTTGTGAGGAAAGCACCGGCCACGCAGAAGTCGTGCAGGTGGTGTTTGACCCGAAGAAAGCCAGCTTCGACACCGTCCTCGGTTGGTTCTGGAAACTGCACGACCCCACCACGTTGAACCGCCAGGGTGCGGACCAGGGCACCCAGTATCGCTCGGCCATTTTCTATTCCACGGACGCCCAGAAGACCGCCGCCGAGGAATCGAAGAAGAAGGCGCAGGCGGATTTCTCCGATCCGATCGTGACCGAGATCACCAAGGCCACCGAGTTCTGGCCGGCGGAGAATTACCACCAGGACTACTATTTCCAGAACAAGAACAAGAACGGCTACTGCCGGATGGTGATCGAGCCGAAGCTGAAGAAGCTCAAGCTGGATCATTGAAGGAAGGGCTCAGGGGTCAGGAAGAGTTCATCTTCACTGGCCCCTCACTTGTTGCGGGGAAGCCATTGATCGAAGTGAGGGCACTCCCGACTTCGGGGCCAGCGTTGGAGGAGGGAAAAAAGGGTGGGGGGCCTGACTCCGAAAAGACCTTGCCACTCTTCCGGTCATCCGGACCTGACGAGATCACGGGAGGTCTTCAGAGGGCCGGAGATGGCGGAAAAACACCCTGTTTGCTCAGTCCAGGGATGTCTCCGCTTGGCGTTTGCTCTCCAGCTTCTATGCTCCAGCCGATGTCGAAATACGCGGGAGAGAAAGTGCTGGTGGTGCCTCGGGCCTTGCTCGAGGAAATCGGGATGTTTCAGGGCATTCGGACCGAGGGAATCGAGGCGGCGATGGCTCGTCTGTTAGACCCGGCCGAGCACTTCTTCATGGACCGCGGCCCGGCTGAGGAGGATCCTTCCCACAAGCAGCTGATCCCCTACTGCGTCTTCCGTTGTGGCGACCGCATTCTTCATTACACCCGTGGCAAGTCGGGCGGGGAAAGCCGTCTGCATGCGAAAATCTCCGTCGGCGTCGGCGGCCACATCAATCCGGTGGACACTGGCGATGGCCGCACCGGCCCAGAGGCCTATCACGCCGCCGTGGCTCGTGAGATCGAAGAGGAGTTGGTGATGTCGGGAATTTACAAGGAAACCATCATCGCCCTGCTCAACGACGAGTCGAATCCGGTCGGCCAGGTTCACCTCGGCGTGGTGCATCTGATCGAGCTGGAGAACGACGAAGTGACCTCGAACGAGGACGCCTTGTCGGACCTTGGCTTTTCGACCCTCGCGGACTTGCGTGGCCCCTTGTTCGAACGACTGGAGACCTGGTCACAGCACTGCATCGTCCATCTGGCCGG
>JAIXVN010000122.1 GCA_027483005.1 Verrucomicrobiaceae bacterium | reverse complement strand
TGGCCAGTGTCGCGGATGCGGCTCAGGCCGGTGATCCTGCAGTGGCCTCGTCCCCGGCCATCCCCGAGGGCACTGGTGAAGTGGGCCCGATGTCCTCGGGCGGCCCGGCTCCCAAGGCGACCGGCCGACCTGTTTCCCTGGAAGGACAAACCCTCGGCGCAATCACAGGGGCTCCCTCAAGCGGTCCAGCGGAAGCCTCGCCAGGACCGGCGTCCAGGTCCGTCGGACTGGTGATGCGTTCCTATCGCCAGCGTGAACTGCCGATCGAGGTCAGCCACGTCAAGAACGGCACTGCGACGATGAAGCTCCGCGGGACCCCTCCGCGGGAAATCCGTGTCAGCGAGGGCCAGACGGTTCCCGGCTCGCGATTGAAGGTCATCGGACTGCGCCGCAAGATGCACAGCGGCAAGGAGAACTTTGGAAAGCTGACCGAGGTCTCGGTGGTCGCCGTAGCATTAAAAAACAAAGGCGTCCGCAGGGAGATCATTGCCGGGGTCCCCGCCAGCGCCCACGACCCGCTGGCACTGGTGGAAGATTCGTCCACTGGCCGACGTTTCCTCGCCGCGCCGGGGCAGCGGTTCACCGCCAGCGATGGCACGTCCTACACCGTCTCCGATGTCCGCCCGAACCAGATCGTGCTGGTGAACTCCTCGACCGGAGCGACCCAAACCCTGCCGCTGCGGGGCCCGCGTGGCTGAAAACTCTCTCTCACCTTTTCATGGAAACACCCATCATCGCCGGCCGTGGCTCTCCGGTCCGCCAGTTCGCCATCATGCTTCCCAACCGCGTGGGTGCCCTTGCGGCCCTGGTGAAGCTTCTTCGCGGCAGCGGCATCGAGGTGCTCGGCCTCAGTGTCCAGGACTCGCGCGACGCCACCATCGCTCGCATGATCATGAGCGATCCGGACACCGCCGAGCACATCTTCATCGAGAAAGGAATCCCGCACACCACCTGCGAGGTGCTGGTGGTGGCGCTCCGTGAGTCGGGACCGGGCCTCCTCCAGTGCCTGGATCACCTCATGGGCGCGGAGACGAACATCGACTTCGCCTACTCGCTGATGCCGGGACCGGAAGGCCAGTCGCTTCTAGCCATGCACGTCGAGGACTACGATTTCGCGATCAGCGTCCTCAACGGCAGTGGCTTCAAGCTGATGTATCAGGAGGATCTGAGCCGTTAGGAATCAGCCCGCTTCTTCATCTTCGAACGGAGGACCTCGATCACCATCGGCAGGACCGAGATGCCGATGATGGCCAGCACGACGATCTCGAAGTGCTTCTTCACCCACTCGTTGCTGCCGAGATACCAGCCGGCGGGAAGGATCAGGCCGACCCACAACAACGAGCCGATCACGCTGAAGGAAATGAAACGGCGGAACGGCATCGCACCGGTGCCCGCCACGAAGGGGGCGAAGGTGCGCACGATCGGCACGAAACGCGCCATGATCAGGGTCTTGCCGCCGTAGGTCTCGAAGAACTGGTTGGTCTTTTCGAGATAGGCGGGCTTGACGACCTTCGGGAAGCGGCGGATCAGCCAGTTACCCGAACGACGACCGATCCAGTAGTTGGTGGTGTCGCCCAGCGCGGCCGCGCCGAGGAGCACGACGGCGGCGATCCCGGCATTGAGGCCCGATCCATCCCGTGCGGCGATCGCTCCGATGGCGAAGATCAGCGAATCTCCGGGCAGGAAGGGGGTGATCACCAGGCCGGTCTCACAGAAGACGATGAGGAACAGCAGTCCATAAACCAGGGCTCCATATTGGTGGGTGAAATTGTCCAGGTGCTCTGGCAGGTGCAGGAAGAGGTCGAGGATTTCCTTCATGGGTCAGCTGTGTTCTGGGCGTGGATCGCGGGTGAGAAGTTCGTGCATGGCTCGCGGCGCGGGCTTGCCTTGGTAGAGGATGCTGTAAACGGCGTCGATGATCGGGGTCCTGACACCCGCCTTGCGTGCGGCGTCGTGGATGGAAAGGGTGTTCGGCACGCCTTCCGCCACCATGCCGAGGGAGGCAACGGCCTCCTCCAGGGTGCGTCCCTGGCCGAGCGCCAGTCCGACACGGTGGTTTCTGGAATGCTCGGAGAAACACGTGACGATCAGGTCACCCACGCCGGAGAGGCCGGAAAAGGTCTCCATCCGTCCGCCCAGCGCGGTGCCGAGGCGGGTCATCTCCGCCAGTGCCCGCGTGACCAGGGCGGCCACGGCGTTGTCGCCCAGACCCAGTCCGTGGGCCATGCCGGCGGCGATGGCATAGACGTTCTTGACCGCCCCTCCGAACTCGATGCCAGCGAGATCGTCGCTGGTGTAGGAGCGGAAATGCGGCAGCGTGAAAAGGTCCTGAAGTCTGACCGCGAGATCGTGGTCGTCGGAGCCGATGACCGCGCAGGTGGCGAGTCCGGTGGCGATTTCCTCGGCGTGGTTCGGGCCGGAAAGCGCCGCGATCGGGTTCTGCGGAAAGATCTCCTGGAGGATCTGGCTCATCCGCTCGCCGGTGGTTTTCTCGATGCCTTTCGCACAGGAAAGCAGCACACGATCCGGGGCGAGTCCGAGGCTGGCCAGCTGGGCCGCGATCGCCCGCGTGGCGGAGGTCGGCACGGCGAAGGCGATCAGCGGATGGGAAAGCGCCGCCGCGAGGTCGCTGGTGGCGCGGATGTTGTCGGCCAGCGCGACCGTGCTGAGGTAGTGCGGGTTGCGATGCTGGTGGTTGATCGACTCGATCGTCTCGGGATCGCGTCCGATCAATACAACTTCCCGCACCTTCGGCGCGAGCAGCATGGCGAGGGCGGTGCCGAAGGAGCCTGAACCGAGGATGGCGACGGAGTTCACGGAAGGGAAGGGGAGTTCAGGCGGAAGGTCGCTTGGATTTCGGCACGAAGCGGTTTTCGGTGCCGGCCATCAGGCGCTGGAGGTTGGAGCG
>JAIXVN010000548.1 GCA_027483005.1 Verrucomicrobiaceae bacterium | reverse complement strand
TGGAGCGGGTGAGGGGGACCTGAGAATATTCTAAAAGAATTGACATGAACTTCCAATGATATGGCAAAACGCAGACATGGCCAGGAAGCCGAGCTTCCGTTCGTGGCGCTCATGGACACCATGACCAACGTCGTCGGTGTCCTCACCATCGTGCTCGTGATGATGGGCATCAGCATCGCCAGTGCCGTGAAAAAGGTCCTCACCGATCTCCCCCCTGCGACCGCTGCCCAGGTGGCGGAGGCCCAGGCTTCAATCGACAAGACCAAGGCCGAAATGTCGGCCAACGAGCAAAAGCTGGCCTCTCTATCCAGTCTCCCAAACAAGGGCGATATCGAATCCGAACTCGTCCGTCTCGAATCCGAGGTCAAGGACAAGGACATCAAACTGTTCGACCTGGCCGTGCTCCGCAAGGAGCTGAGTGCCAAATCCGACGAGCGTTCCAGGAAGGAGGCGGAACTCTCTGCCCTGATCACCGAGCGCGACCGGCTCAAAGCCCTGCTCGATACCACCCCGGTGCCGAAAGCACAGGAATCGACGTTTGTTCGCATTCCCAACAGCCGTGATATTCCAAAGGACGCGAATATCTACTACTGTTATGTCCGAGCGGATCAGGTGTATTTTGTCGATGTCCTATCAGCGAAGGAGAGGGTCATGGGCGAGTTCAAGCGCGAGGAGCGCAACCTGATCAACCAGCGCATCAAGGTTCCAAGAGCCAGGGACCGCATCATTTATGACCAAATGAAGGTTGTGAACCTGTTCGCCGGCAAGCCGATGGAGGTTCGGGGCCAGAAGATCTATGTGCCATTGAACAAGACATGGACCGGCCTCGTCATGTGCATCGATCTGCCCAAAGGCAATGGCGACGCCTCGCTGGCCGACATGGAGAATCCGAAAGGCAGGTTCCACACTCTCGCCTACAAACTCAGCTCATTCCCAAAGGTGGTACTGATGTTCGAAGTGAATCCTGACGGCTTCGCAACCTACCTGAAGGCCCGTGAGATCGCGGATCGCTACCGCATTCCCTGCGGCTGGGAAATCAACGGCAGCACCACGATCATGACGCCGCTTGACCTTGAGACCAACCGCCTCGAGGAACCACCACCGGCGCCCCCACCTCCCGAGAACCCGGCACCGCCACCGCCGAAACGGCAACTCGACTGAGCCGTTGTCCCAAAGGTCCTGGACCGATTGTCACCTATCACGCAGGACTTGCCCACGTGTGGATTCATTGCCATATGGAATCTCAGGCCATCCGAATGCAAATGATCCGACGCAGGAAGGGACCTGCGGGTAGGATTTGTCAAGTGACGCATTCCCGTCACATGGTAGTTTGACGTGCAAGGATTGAGTCCGCCGTCTTCAGGATGATCATGCCAGATCCAGAAGTCCGCTCCGGATTGCCGCGGCGACCGCAGCAGGGAGGCTCTGGACATGAAGCTTTTCAAACGCCCGGCGGAGATAGTTGTCCACCGTGTGCAAGCTTAAGCCCATGTCATGCGCAGCCTCTTTCTTTGTCATTCCTTTCGCGATGCGACGCAGGACTTCGGTTTCCTGCTCGGACAGCTCGATGCTCTCTCGCTTTTGCGGAAGCTGTTGAAATGCTTGAAGTACCAGTCCGGCAATCTGTGGGTCGAGCGGCACACCGCCCTCCGCCACGTCGTCAAGGGTTCGCAGGACCTTGAGCGCGCCACCGGTTTTGATGAGATAACCATGGGCACCTGCCTTTAGCGCAGCGAACACCTTTTCACGATCATGGAAGGCGGTGAGGATGAATACCCGCGCAAGAGGAAGCTTTTCCCGGATCAGTCCGATCCCCTCCAATCCACCCATCCCTGGCAGGCCCAGATCCAGGAGCACGAGATGGGTTTGGAGGCCATCCTCGACCTGATGGAGTGTTTCCTCCATCGTGGAAAAGCTGCCAACACATTGATATCTCCCGCTGTCCTCAAGGGCTTCCGCGACGGAGTCTCGGAACAAGGTGTGGTCCTCGATGAGGATGAAGGAAACAGGTTTCATGGAAGGTTGGTGGCGTTTCTACGGGTGATGGGAAACTGCAGAAGGATGGTGGTCCCTTGATTCGGTGACGTGATGGCTTTCATCGATCCTCTCAAATGATTGGCTCTTTCCTTGAGCGCCCGCAGGCAGAATGGGGACGCGAGGCGTTCTTCGCAGATGCCGCAACCGTCGTCACTCACTTCAAGTTCGAATACGTGATTCTTGATGGATGTTCGGATCATGATCGTGTTGCAAGACGAGTGTCTCAAAGAGTTATGGAGGGATTCTCTTAAAAACAACAACAGGTGTCGGTTGGTTTCCCTTCCAAGTTTGCACTCCCTTGAGGCCGAATCACTCTCGAAATCCCACTTCAAATCATCCAACAGGATCGAAGCGGTCTCGCGGAAGTGAGCTAGAACCGGACTTTGAAACGCCGAGCCTGGCCTCAGCAGCCAGACGATGTCACGCAATGATGCAACTGCTCCGGCGCTCAGCAGGCGGATCGTCCGCAATCTGTCCGGCGCGATCTCAGGCTTGCTGAGGGCGGCTTCCGTGAGCAATTGGATGCTGCCCATGGAGCTGCCGATATCGTCATGCAGGTCTGCCGCAATTCGCGCGCGAAGGGCCCGAAGGGTTCGATTTTCCCGCCGGCGGTGGAGGATCGGCAAGGCGATCAGGGCCGCCAGCATGCCGCCTCCGAGAGTGCTTCCTGCTGCTATGGTTGTGTTGCGGTAGCCCCGGGCGATCGTATTGGACTGAATCTCCAACCGTAGGATCCCGCTTTCGATCTGATAGCGCTCGTGGAGCAACTCCATCCATCTCCGGTTGGTAAGAATCGCCCCTTGTGACGTGTGTCCGTCGGTTAGAGATTCCTTGCTCCAGATATACTTACCGTCGGCCGGAACGGACTTCTCGCGTTCAGAGACATCCACGGCACAATGAAGCGCGATGTTTTCATTCAGATGGAGGATCTGCAACTCGCTGAAACCCATGAAAACGGGATAAGCATTGGTGAATTTTCGAAGCGATAGCGATCGGAACCGCACATAACGGGCATCGACGGCTGGCCAATGCCAGGTCACCGCGTGCTGCCCGACGTTGTCGAAGTCCTCGCGATCCTGACCATGGACGGTCCTGTAGCTTCCTTCTTCTCCCGTCACGGAAACCTCGATGATGAAACGTGCCGGATAAAAGATGCCCGGAATGAGGAAGTTGGGAGACCACTCGGGCGGGAACGTTCGGATGCCGTCGCAGCTGCGGACGGAGCCCAAATCCACCTGTGCCCAGATCGGCTCTTCTTGAGATCGGGTTCCCCATGAAATCCAGCCGATTTCGGGATGCGTCGAGTCGGGGATCTCCGGCAATCCCAACCCGGTCATTTCGTCCGTCGCATACTTCATCTGCCACGGCCATGGTGATGAAATCGAGTCGTTGGCGGTGACCTCAGCCTCGTAGGCGAGGTTTCGTTCTCCATGAAAGCAGAAAATCTCTCCCCAGGACATCAAGGATGGACCATCCTGTCTGGACGGATCGTCGAACATCCGCGTCGCTTCAATCCGGACTCCGGAGCAACGAAGGGGAGGATCGATTTGGTAACAGAAAGGATGCCCTTTGCGGACGGGGTCGGAGCGCGTGTTGTGTTCGTCCGCGATGAGTTTCAGCGTCTTGCCCTGCGCGTCCACCAATAGGACCCGGAAATCCTCCGGGAGTTCGAAGTTTGGATCGAGGCCTCGTTCGTCAAACTTCCGCGCCGGCACCAGGCAGACCAAGTCCACGTTTTCCGGTGTTTCCCACTTCACCTGGACCCAATGATCATTGTAGAACGGATGATTCGGGCCCGTGTTCCTATCATAGCGGAAACCGGCGGGGCCTCCAAAATCCTTGACCGGAATCACAGGTAGGCGACGTAAGTCGGTCTCCAACGAAGCGATTTGGTCTTGGCTTCTACGCCAATTCGCGGAGAATTTCGAGGCGAGGTCACTCCCCCAGTCGGAAAGTTGGTCTGCAGGAGCAAAGAGGGATGAAACCAGCCAAAGTAGGCTCATGATTCGCAGTCGAAGCGGCTTGCCGGGAAGCGTGGTCATCGTCTTTGAGTTTTGTTCCTGGAGCAGGCTGTGCGGATTCACAGCCAAGAATGCGTCGTGGACTGGCTGGCACAAATGAAATCTCCCCGAGCGTGAGTCAAAGGTCATGTGACGCATTTGCGTCACATGACAGAACCTCCCATTTTGGGCATGGTAGCCATGCTGGCGTCAGTCCCGGTTCAAAAAGCCGCCGCAAACCGCCTTCAAAAACCCAAAAGCATGAAAGCCAAAGTCAACCCGTTCCGTTCCCCCGCCATCAGCGGGGCCGCAGTCGTCCTAGCCTTCT
>JAIXVN010000531.1 GCA_027483005.1 Verrucomicrobiaceae bacterium | reverse complement strand
TCACGGCTGCGGACGAGTAGAGGGTGGCGTTCGTCAGCACGTTGATGGTGGCGCTGCTGGCGGTCGGGCTGTTGAGCTGGATCTTGCCTCCCCCGATCGCCGTCGACGGGCCGACATTCACCGTTCCAGTGAAGCCGGTGTTGTCGACATTCAGAATGGTCGAGGCCGTGCCGGTGCCGAGGTTGGTGAAGTTCAGGGTGCCGGCTCCGGTTGGCTTGAAGGTGAAGGTGGCCGGGGCGGTGGTGTTCACGACCGAGCCAACGGGAATGGCCACGGTTCCGCTGGAAAGGCCACCGCCACCCGCCACGTTGACCGTGGCGTTGTTCACCAGGGTGGTTCCACCGGTGAAGAGGCTTGTCCCGGAGACCGTGAGGTTTCCGCCATCGACCACAAGGAGCACCTTCTTGTCACCGAGTCCGAGGTTGTCACGGATGACGCCGCTGTAGGACGAGGTGCCGGTGACAGTGAGCGTGGAATCGGTTGCCGTCGAACTGTTTCCAACCACTCCGGTGGCAGTGCCGGAGCGGGTGAGTCCCGCGACGGTTTGGTTGAAGCCCGCGAGGTCGAAGTTGGCAGTGACACCGTTTGTGAAGATGTTGCCGACATCGATGGTGGCGGCCGTGTTGATGCCATTGGCGACACCCAGCGCGAGAGTCCCCTCGCCGATACCCATGGTGGAGTAGTTTCCGCCACCGCTGACCACCACCGTTCCGATACGGCTGGTGAGTGGGACGGAGGAATTGATCGGTCCGGTGATGGCGAGGATGCCTCCGCCAGTGCTGGCGAAGTGTCCGCCGCCGTTCGTGAGGCTGTTGACCGTGATCGTGCCGCTGAGAGTGGCGGTTCCGGCACCACTGTTTTCCAGCAAGCCACGGGAGGAGGCTCCACCTCCGTTGATGGTGATGTTGTTGGCGAAGGTGACTCCGTCATTGACCACGAACCTCGTCGAGCCGGTGTTGATGGTCACGTTGCCGGTTCCGAAGGCTGAGGCACTGCCGGCCACAGCGATGCCGGCGCTCATGGAAAGTCCGCCGGTGAAGGTATTGGCACCGCTCAGGGTGAGAGTTCCGCCTCCGGACTTGGCCAGGCTGCCGCCCGTGCCGGAAATGATGCCGGAGAAGACGCTGTTCCCAGCACCCGTGATGCTGAGCGTGTTCGACTGGAGATTCACATCGCCGCCGTTGGTGCCACCGCCGTTGAGGGTGCCGATGGTCTCGCTGGCGTCGAGCCTCAAGAGAACACCGGTGCCGTCAAAAATCGAAACCGCTCCGGAATTCGGAATGGCGGAACCACCCGAGGCGACGAGGACGCCGCCGAAGAGGTTGGTGCTGCCCGTGTAGGTGTTGTTTCCGGAAAGCACCAGCGTGCCTGCGGAGTTGTTGGTCACCGAGCTGGACGTCGAGATGTTCCCGGAAAGGGTGATCGAACCGGTGGTGGAGTTGTTGGTGATCGAGCCGGTGCCCGAGATGTTGTTGGTCGCGACCAAGGCACTATCCGAGCGATCGAGGAGCAGGGTTCCGTTGTTGACGACCGCCCCTGAGCCGAGAGAGCCCGCAGTGGAAGCGCTTCCGACCTGGAGGGTGCCACCGCTGCCGATGGTGGTGGTTCCGGTGTAGGAGGTGTTGTCGGCACCGAGGATGAGCTTGCCAGTTCCGGATTGGGTGATGTTTCCGGCGGTGGTGATGGCACCGTTGAACGAGATCTCGGTTCCAGAGTCGATCGAGGCATTGAGGCCCGCGCTGGTGATGGTGACAGGCACATTCAGTGCGTTGATTCCACTCGTGTTCGTGAGCACGGACGTGGCCGAGCCGTTGTCGAAGGAAAGACTGCCGCCGGTTCCCTGGTTCACGATGAAGCCGTTGCCGTTGTTGATCGTGAGGGATCCGACGGTCTTGTCACCGTCGAGGGTCACGGTCCACTGCGACGAGAAGGCCGGGCTGGTGGTGCCGCCGAGATAGGCAAGCGCGCTAGCCCCGTTGGGGATCGTCGGATTGGTGCTCCAGTTGAGTGCGTCCGCCCAGCTTCCGCCCGCGTCAACGGTCCAGTCGGCGGGGGTGGGGGCATCGGAGATGGTCAGCGTGATCGCGCTTCCCGTATCGGCGAAGTTGTAGAGCTTTCCGACCTGGGCGTTGGCGATCGAAAGGGCGCTTGCTCCGGTCCCCCCGAGGGTGCCGGAGTAGTTGAAGAGCGTGTAGGTGCCGTTGGTCGAGAATGGGGTGGTTCCGCTGGTCGCATAAAGATTGATCGCGCCGCCATTGATGGCCAGTCCGCTCGAAGTGGAGACCGTGATCTGGTCATTTCCTGTTCCGAACTCGAAGTCGAGGACAGTACCGGAGGCCAGGGTGAGTGAGGACGCGGTGATCGTGCCGACCGCACCGGTGATGGCGTTGCCGGTCGCGGTGGTGGGTGTGTTTCCTGGAGCGATCTTCGTTCCCGAGGAAGTGGAGATCGAGCCGCTGAGGGTTCCCGCACCGATGAGTGTCTGGGTGGAAGCCAGCGTCAGACCCGCTGCTGTGGCGTCGAGCGTGGCACCTGAGGTCACGTTGACGACGAGCGAATTGGAAATGCTGCCACCGATCCCGATGGCCAGCGTTCCGGCAGTCACGTTGGTGATGCCGGTGTAGGTGTTGGTGCCGGTAAGGGTCCAGGTGCCGTTGCCTGACTTGACCAGGGGAAGTTTGCCGGTGCCGGCATTGCTGCCGTTGCTGATGACACCGGAGATGATATTGCCGGTGCTGGTGCCGGAGAGGGTCAGGCCCTTGTCAACGTTGGTGGTGCCTGAAGTGTTGCCGATCGGACCGGTGACTTGCAGGTTCACTCCAGTTGGATTGAGCGTGTATTGGCCGCCGACTCCTACCCCGGCGCTTAGAATGACCGTCGGGCTGATCACCGTTGGCGTGCTGGTGTTGTTGGCACCGCTGGTGAAATTGATGGTGGAGTTTGTTCCTCCAAGAATGGAG
>JAIXVN010000299.1 GCA_027483005.1 Verrucomicrobiaceae bacterium | reverse complement strand
GGGTTTTGACAGGCAGGCCGGCCTGGATGGCGATCTCGTTGAGGCGGTTCATCTGGCCGGTGGTGATGCCGGCGAAGCCCTTGGCGTTGATGGCCCTGACGACGCCGCCGCCGTCGAGGGTGGAGCGGAAGATCTTGAACTCGGTGGCCGCGAAGACGTCGCCGAGGTCGATGATGCGCATGTCATAACGCGTGTCCGGCTTGTCGGAACCGTAGAGGTCCATCGCGTCGCGATAGGTCATGCGCGGGAAAGGAGTCGGCACGTCGAGGTCGAGCCCGGCCTTGAACATCGAGGCGAGCAGGCCTTCGACCAGCTTGATGATGTCTTCCTGGTTGATGAAGCTGGCCTCGATGTCGATCTGCGTGAACTCCGGCTGGCGGTCGGCGCGGAGGTCCTCATCGCGGAAGCAGCGGGCGATCTGGAAATACTTTTCGAGACCTGCCACCATGAGCAGCTGCTTGTACTGCTGGGGAGCCTGCGGCAGCGCGTAGAAGCGGCCGGGATTGAGGCGCGATGGCACGAGGAAGTCGCGCGCACCTTCCGGAGTCGGGTTGGAAAGAATCGGGGTCTCGACCTCGATGAAGCCCTTTTCATCCAGGTAACGCCGCGCCGCTGCGGTGATCGCGTGGCGGGTGCGGATGTTCTTGTTCATGCGCGGGCGGCGCAGGTCGAGGTAGCGGTATTTCATCCGCAGGTCCTCGTTGGAAAGCTCCTTGTCGAGCTGGAACGGCAGCACGTCGGCCTTGTTGACGATGTTGAGTTCTGTGGCAACGATCTCGATTTCACCGGTGCCGAGCTTGTCGTTGGCAGTCCCTTCCAAACGCTTGGAAACACGGCCCACGACCTGAATTACATCCTCGTCGCGCAGCTTGTGGGACACCTTTGTCGCTTCGGCATTTTCTTCCGAACGGAATACGACCTGCGTGACACCCTCACGGTCGCGAAGATCGACGAAAATGACGCCGCCTTGGTCACGGACGGTATTCACCCAGCCGATGAGTGTGACGGTTTCACCGATGTGGGAGGCACGGAGTTCGTTGCAGTGATGAGTGCGCATGGAAGAAAGTGGTCAGGGCCAGGGGCTAGGGGTCAGAAAGAATGGAGATGGAGTCAATCACGGGGTGGTGCGGGACGGGATCTTCACTGACCCCTGAATCCTGGCACCTGGCCCCTCAGAGTCAGGCCAGCAGCGGGCCGTCGGGTTCTTGGAGGCGCTGGGTGATCCAGTCGATGAGGTGGGTGGCGTCGCCGGTTTCCTCGGTGCGGGAGCCGAGGACCTTGAGCTTGAGCTGCGGATATTCGCTGCCGACGACGAGGGCGAAGCGGGCCATCGATTGCTCGGCACGCTGGAATTGTTTCCCAACCTTCGCCGGGACGAGGCTGAAATCGGTGGCCACTCCGGCGCGACGCAGGTCGGTGACGATCCGACGGGCATCGTTCTGGCGGGTCTCATCGGCGACGACGACGTAGATTTCGCAGGAGGCGTTGCGGCGCTGCTTCCACACCTCAAGCTGCATCGCGGTGTGGGTGGTTTCCTCGATCAGGTTGCGGATGACGTAGTCGCCCATCGCGAAACCGGTGGCAGGCAGATCGACGGCTCCGTCGGAAATGGTCGAGACCAGGGTGTCGTAGCGACCTCCCCCGGCCACGGCGCGCATCGACTTCTTCGCGTCGAAGATTTCGAACACGATGCCGGTGTAGTAGGCCAGGCCGCGGACGATCGAGAGATCGAGCTCCAGGAACTCGACCAGCCCACGAGCGTCGAGGTCGGCGCGGATCGCGTTGAAATTGGCGGAAGCGTTCGCGGGATCGGCGATGAAGCCTTTCACCTGGGAAGTGGTCAGGCCGAAGCCCTTGAGCTTTTCCTCCAGCGCGTCCGGCTTCTCGCGCTCGACCTTGTCGACCACGTTGAGGAAATCCGGGATGCGGTCCTCCGGGATGCCGTGGGCCTCCGCAAAGGTGATCCAGGCGGCGCGATCCGAGACGCGGACGACGAAATCCCCGGCCACGAAGCCGAAGGCCAGCATGGTTTCGATCGCCAGCGAGATCAGCTCGGCATCGGCCGCAGGGCCCGCCTCGCCAAGGATGTCGACATTGAACTGATGAAATTCCCGACCGCGACCCTTCTGCGGCTTCTCATAGCGGAAGCACTGGCCGATCTCGAACCACTTGAGCGGCTTCGGGAAATCCCGCTGATGCTGCGCCGCCAAACGGGCCAGCGAGGCGGTCACCTCCGGGCGCAGGGTCACATCGCGACCGCCTTGATCCTCAAAGCGGAACAGCTGCGAGGACAGCTCGCCGCCGGACTTCTTCAGATAGAGCCCGGTGTCCTCCAGGATCGGGGTTTCATACTCGACGAAGCCAAAGCGTCGGGCCACCGAGCGCCAGGTCTCGAACAGGTAATTGCGGACCGCGCATTCTCCTGGGGAGAAATCGCGGAATCCGGGAAGAGCTTGGAAAGTCGGTCCTGCCATGGCGGGGCGGCGAGGATGCACGCCCCGACCGGGGTTTCAAGGCGGATTCCGGGTGTTCTCCCGCAATCCCCGATCACCACCGACAGATTGAGGCAGGTCCCAGGAAGCGTAAAGCTGGTCAACAGATTCAAAGCTCTCCAGCCCACGACCCTCCCCTGCTTCAGACAGAACCCGAATCGTGAGCGGATTGGGAACCGCTGCCACCGCGGGTTGCGCCCCCCTTTCAGGACGATGAACACCAGAGTCACACATCTGCGAAATAGTCGGAATCAATTCGTTTCACCTCGTAGGTGGAGGCTGTCGCCACTCCTACGCCATGATCGAACATCAGCTTTGAAAGCCTGGCACCGTCGATCAAAATGATCTTCGTCTCGATCCTCGACGCATATTCCAACGCTTCGGCGGTGAAGGTCGAGGTCGTGATGAAGATCCCCTTTCTGGCCCTTTGTCCCTGCAAGGCACCGGCAAACTTCTGGATTTCCGGTCGGCCCACTGATCCC
>JAIXVN010000200.1 GCA_027483005.1 Verrucomicrobiaceae bacterium | reverse complement strand
TCTCCAGGGAGTTGACCCGTTGGTCGGAGTACGGCGAGCGCAGTAGATAATGGCCGGGATCGTCTTCGGGAAGTTCGAAAACCTTGGCGGATTCCAGCGTCATCGTTCTCGCCTCACTGTCCGGATTTCTCAGCATCAGCGTGCCCTTGCGGCGGTTCCAGGCCGCATAACCATAGGGTTCGAGCTTCAGAGGATCGCCGCCGATCCAATGGGAATCCACCAGGACATCGGCATTCGCGTGCGCCCACTTGGCGGCCTCCGCCACGCAGTCCCAGGCCTCGGGTGTCATCATCGAGGGCGTGATGTAGAGCTCCTGCAGCATGCTGCCGTTGCCGAAGTACGAGCGTGCCTCGTTCTTCAGATTCGCACCGCTTTTTCCGACCTTCTCACCCTGGAAGCATCGGCCGTGAACGATCCCGTGGTGCATCACTGAATTCAGTGGATACAGGGGGGACGGAGTGACGAACAATGAGTGGCAGTAGCCGTCCCGGAAGGTCAGCCACTTCTCGCGGTCATCGCCTTTTCCAGCCCAGCCCACGTCGGCGCTGTTCATCCGCCACGTCGAGTCCACGTGATTCAACCAGAACGGCGACGGCCAGGTGCCGACCGTCACATTGATGAAAACCTCCGGATTGGCCACGCGCAGACTCTTTGCCACATCGAGCAGAGCCATGAAATGCGGACTCACGCCCTCACCCGCCCGGTCCCATTTGAAGGTGTTCGTGCCGCCTTCCCGCATGAGCTGGAGGCAGCGTTCCTGGAACCACTTTCGATAGGCTGGCTCCGCAAGATCCAGCGAGCCGCCTTCCGGAATCAGCGCCATTTGCCTTGCCGTTGCCGTGCGTTGATCCGCCCCGCCATATCCTCCGAGTGGCGAGATCCACACGCCCAGATGGGCCCCGGACTTGTCCATTTTCTTCTTCAGGGCTTCGAAGCCGCCCGGAAACTTGGCAGGATGTTCGCTCCATAGCCCCTTGCCCGGATTGTCCCAACCGTCATCCACCAGATAGGAAAGCACCGGCACACTGCGTTTCCTGACCAGCTCCTCATCGAACCTGTCCACCACGTCCATCATCTTTTCCGCGTCCACCGAAAAGCCCAGATCATACCAGCAGTTGTAATGCAGAAAGGGCTTCGAGGGCCGTGCACGCTCCCGTTCCATGTAATACAGAAACCCGCGCCGGAGTTGGCCGGCGGGCGCAGTCCCCATGACCGAACTGAACGAGTAAGCCCCTGCCGCTGTCAGTTCCAGCTTGCTGCTGAATCCGATGCGGACTCCCGTGCCGTTCAGGGAGTTCCGCGCTCCCGGCATTTCCACTCCGAGGAAAACATCGCGCGCAGCCACCGGACAGCCCGCAGCGGTGCCGATCGACCGGGCCTCCGGAATCTTGAGATCAAGCAACTCCACCCCATACAACGCCACGGGTGCGGCGGAGGCTGCGAACTGGAGATTCTGCCGGATGTAGTTGGACTCATTCCGCAGTTCCGCATGCCATCGCGCGCGGACACCCTTGTCGGAGATCAAATCCGCCTCCAGTGCGACGCCACGGATCCGCTCGGCCACCCGGACGCCGTCGGGCTTGGCGGCCAACTCCACCACCTTCGGGGCCGAGGCGAGACGAAATGAGGAACTGGGCAGATCGTAGTTCGGCCCGACCACCAGGGTCTTCGAAAGGATCAACTCGCCCGCTCCCGTCGTGACATTGAATACCGGCGACTTCTCGCGCACGCCGACCAAGACAAACCGCTTCCCCTCCTCCCAAACCAGCGCCAGGGCGGGTCCGAACGAAAGCCCCTGATCGCTGCCCTTGTCGATGCGGCAGGAGACCATGCCGCTGCCTGCGGGAAAGGGAAACTCCTTCGTGGTGCCCTGATGGGCACCCGTCTTGAAGTCGAACCGCCCATCCGGAAGCGAGTCCGTGGCGGGTGAAATCTCACTGATCGAGCCTTCTCCGATCGGCCCTGCGCCACCGGGATCGTCCTTGCCTTGGGCCTTGAGATTCATCTTTCCCAGCCGCACCAATCTGGGCTCGCCTGGGAACTCCGAGCGCGGAAACGCTGCCAGATCGGTCCACGTCACGCCATCCCGGGAAGCCACTGCCGTGACCTCGTTCGACCCCAGCCGCACGCCTACCAGCAGCAGGTCCTTGGTCTCTTCAGTCGGTTTCAAGGCCAATCGGAACAACTCGGAATCCGGCTGTGGAAAGTGCTCGCCTGTCAGCTTGTTGCTGACTTCCACGCAGCGAAGTCGGCCACCATCGACGCGCCACGAGGCCGACAGCACGTCGTTCGACAGGATGAAGTTTCCGTCCTTCACTCCGGAAACCGCAGCACCCGGAGCCTTTCCAGGAAAGCGAACTGCCCCGAGTGTCGAAACACTCCGCGTCACGGGGTCCATCGGGGGAACTGGAGTCGCCGCCGCCGAAAATCCCACCAACATCATCAACCACAAAAGACTGAATCGCATCATCGCTGGATCAAAAGGTTCGGTGCACTCCAATCCGCCATCGTCATCTTGGCGACTATATTCTCAGAATCCACATCTCAGGTGGATGGAGACGAAAGTGAAGTCGGGAACCTGTGCTGCGCGGGAGGGATCCGTGGACGTCACCGGGATACGATGGAGAATCCAGGGGGCCTCCGCCTCCCCCGCGTCCTTTTGGATTGTCCTGTGGACCTTGGGCCGCCAAGCTTCGCGTCAATGCCTGCCCGGAGTTCCTCTGCCCTCTCGCGGCTGCTCAGTGACGTCGGCCCTGTTGACAAGGTCGCCATCGAGGAGCGGGTCGCCAAATACGCCACGCGTAGTATCAAAAAGACCTCGAAGGTCCAGGCGCTGAAACTCGCCGTGACAATGGTCGATCTGACCACGCTGGAAGGCAAGGACACGCCGGGAAAGGTGGCCTCGCTCTGCCAGAAGGCGCTTTTCCCGCATGACGATCCCTCGATCCCGCGCGTCGCCGCCGTCTGCGTCTATCCCGCGATGGTGAAGCATGCCGCCAAGCACGTGAAGGGCACCGGCGTCCGCATCGCCTCCGTGGCCACCGCCTTTCCCTCGGGCCAGGCACCCTTGAAAACCCGCCTCGCCGAAGTGAAGGCCGCCGTAGCCGATGGCGCGGATGAGATCGACATGGTGATCAACCGCGGAGCCTTTCTCGCCGGGGAGGTCCAGCTCGTGCAGGACGAGATCGCTGCCGTCGTCGAAGCCTGTGGCGACGCCACCCTCAAGGTCATCCTCGAAACCAGTGAGCTCGAAACCTACGGCAACATCCGCGCCGCGTCCTTTCTCGCGATGCAGGTGCTGCGGCCCGGAGACTTCATCAAGACCTCGACTGGCAAGACCTCCTCAAACGCCACGCTCGGCAACAACCAGGTGATGCTCGAGGCGATTCGCGATTTCTACCTCTCCACCGGCACCGCCATTTCCATGAAACCCGCCGGCGGCATCCGCACCGCGAAGCAGGCGATCCAGTTCCTCATCGCGATCAAGGAAACCCTCGGCGACGACTGGCTGAACAACC
>JAIXVN010000208.1 GCA_027483005.1 Verrucomicrobiaceae bacterium | reverse complement strand
TCGGGCGTGCGGCCGTTGGTCTGCTGGGTGTTGGCCACGCAGAGGACCACGATGATCAGGACCAGGATGCCGATGAGCGAGCACAGGATGTCCAGGAAGGGGATCAGCATCACCTCCTCGTGGTTTCCCTTGCGTCGCTTGGCCATGGCAGTGGGGCGGGGTCGTCAGGGACGGCTCAGGACCAGGGCCAGCGGCGCTTCGCCTGCTGGATGACGATCTGCTTGCCGCCGAGGCTGGCGAGGACTTCGTTGAGGCCCTTGATGCCGGATTCCAGGCCGCTGAGGTACTTTGAAACCTGCTCCATCGAGTCCTTCACCGCCTTGTCCGACTCCTCGCGCATGGCGGAGGTCTTGGTGATGAACTCCTCGGTGACCGTCTTCTGGAAAGATGCCATCTTTTCGTCGAGGTTGGTGGCGTAATCGACCATCCGCGTGGAGAGCGCGTTGAGGTCGGTGAGCAGCTCGCGATGGGCACTGGCGAGTTGTTTCACGACCGTGTCGGCGATCGCGGCGGCGTCGCCATTTCCAGCTCCGACGCCGTCGTTGAGGCGCGGCAGCAGGACCTCGTTGCAGAAGGCGTCGATGGCGTTGAGGTTGTCGTCCTCCTGCTTGGAGAGGGAGTTGATCGGGAAGTTGAGCGCCATCGCCAGCACCAGGCCGAGCAGGGTGGCATCGAAGGCGGTGCCGAGGCCGCTGGTGACGTTGTTGATCGAGGAGACGATCTTTCCGACGTCCTCGACGTTGGCGAAGCTCATTCCGCCGATGGCCTGCGAGAGGCCGACGACGGTGCCGATGAAGCCCAGCAGTGGGATTGCCCAAAGGAAGGCGCGGGTCAGGGTGTAGCTGCCGCCGATGCGGGCGCTGTCGATGTCGGACTGGCTCGACATCATTTCCCGGACGTCCGAGGCCGACTGGCGGATTTCAAAGAGTTCGAGTGCCTTGCGGATGCGGTTGACCATCAGGCTGTCGCGGAGCTTGCGAGGCAGGGCGTAAACGTGATCGATGAACTGGCCGACGTTGCTGACGTTGATTTCCTTGCCGAGGCGCATCGGCAGCACGTCGAGCAGCAGGGCGGCCTTCTGATGGCGGAGTTTCTGGAATTTCAGGTAGAGGATCGAGATCGACCACGAGAAGAACAGGGTGTTCAGCATGCTGACCAGGAAGTGTTTGTAGAACAGTGAGTTCACGAACTCCATCGTGGTGTAGGCCGAATTGACCTTGTCGGGAGCGGGCTTGAAGGGCAGCAGGATCAGATACCAGATCGCGAGCAGGCCAAGTCCGAGTCCGAGGCTGACGAGCATGTTCGGGTTGGTCGGATCGGTTTCCTTCCAGCCTTGACGGGCGGTGGTGCGGTTGACGGCGCCCGGCTTGGTGAGGGAGGAGTCCGGCATGTTGGCCGGGATTTGGAGGCGGGAGTTGCAGCTCGGGCAGCGGACGACCTGACCGGCCTGCTCGGGCTCGGCCTTCAATTGCATCTGGCAGCTGGGACAAAGGAATTCCATGGGTTTTCAAGGGAATGACATGAACGGGGGTGTCGCATTTGCACCCAATTGTTCATTCATTACGCAGCCCTTCCCCAAGCCTTGTCAATCCCGCCTTCTCGGTGCGGATCGCTCACGGACTCATCGGAGAGGTCATCTCTCGTGAAACGAGAATCGGCGGATGTCGAAGGGGACCCTCAACATCCGCTGATCGTTGGTTCGGGGGGAAGTGTCGCGGCTGTTCCGGTGGGGCTTCGCGTTGACAAGGACAGTCATACTCCATACCCGCCCGATTGACATGCCGTGATCGCTTGAATCAGGAGGTTTGCATTCCTATGATCGGGAGTGGGTTCCACGGAAATCCCTGAGGTCGCTGACCAATGCACGCCTCACTCGACGTAACCCACTTCCATGACTCCTCGTCTTGAAGTTTCCCGCCGTGGCTTCATCGGCACCGCTCTCGCCGGAATGAGCCTGCCTTCGATGCTCTCCGCTGCCGAGACCCCGGCACCCGCGCCATTTCGCAACCCGATCGCCTACCGCTTCAACATCGGTGAGATCGAGGCCTTTTCGATCAGCGACTGCAACCTCCCGCTCCGCGAGGGCCTTGGCCTGATGTGGCCCGAGGAAAAGCGCCCGGAGATGAAGGCGGAAATGGAGCGGCACGGCGAGCGACTCGACTCCATCCCGCTTTACGTGAATCTGCTGGTGCTGCGCTCGGGCAAGGAAGTGGCGGTGTTCGATGCCGGCTTCGGCAAGGTCAAGAACCCGCAAATGGGCTGGTTCCTCGCCGGTCTGGCCTCGGTGGGCATCCTGCCGGAGCAGGTCACCGCGGCCTTTCTCAGCCACTCGCATTCGGATCACCTCAACGGCTTCATCCTCGATGGCAAGCCGACCTTTCCGAATGCCGCCTTTTACCTTCTGCCTGAGGAGGTCGAGTTCTGGCGCGGTCCTTCGCCGGATTTCTCCAAGTCCAAGCGCGACCCCAAACCGCTGCCCAACATGGTCCGCGAAGTCCGCGCCGCCTTCGACATCCTCCAGCCGGTCATGCAGCCCGTGAAATCCGGCACCACCCTCTTCGGCGGAAAGGTCACCATCGAGTCCGCCCCCGGCCACACCGCCGGACATGCCTGCTTCCGGATCAAGTCGGGCAATGACGAGCTGCTCCACCTGATGGACCTCACCCACCACCACCTGCTGATGTTTTCCGATCCGGAGTGGACGATCGCATTCGATCACGATCCGGTGGAGTCGGTCGTGACCCGGAAAAGATACTGGTCGGAAGCCGCCGCGAAAAACACCCGCTGCATGGGCTTCCACCTCCCCTGGCCGGGGCTTGGCCGGATCATTTCCGATGGTAAGGGCTACCGCTGGTGGTCCGAGCGCTGGACCTGGGGAGCGTGATTTCTCAGCGCTGGACTCCGCAACGCAGCACGAACCAGGACGGATTCAGGTGCCCGAGCGGCCCTCGCAGTTGGTCGATTTCCTCGGCCGGGCCGTGGAACTCCAGACGGGTGAGATCGGAAATCGTCAGCATTTCCCCGAGCACCGCGCCGACGTTCTCGAGGTGGTGAAACACCCCGGCCGCACCCTCGTAGCCCTCGCGGCAAAAGACCTCGTCGCCCTGCACCGTGAACTCGTAGAAGAGGCACTGCGGCTCACCGGTCGTCGTGGCCACGAACTTGTCCAGGATCCCCTGCACCAGTTCCTCCTTGCCAGGATGAGCCTTGAAGTATGGATGGATGGTGACGAGATTGGATGGCAGGGACATGGCGAAGTAGGCACCATGATAGAGCATCGAAAGATCGCCGCAACCCGACAATCCCATCTGAATGACTGTTGCCGGGTGGAGCCTTTCTCATCTCAGAGCCTTCCAGCCGCAAACGCCGTCCGGATCGCCTCCACTTCATCCTCGGTGTAAGCGCGCTTCTCCTCGCAGGCCCAGACCGTGCCCGGCCATGCGGGATCGGTGGAGGACCGCCCGAC
>JAIXVN010000560.1 GCA_027483005.1 Verrucomicrobiaceae bacterium | reverse complement strand
GTCTGCTCGGCACCGGAGCCGGACTCATCTTCAAGGGAGCGGGTTTCTACCAGACCGACTACCGATCGTCCTCCTATGAGGCGGGGGTCAAGGCGGACGGAGCCTCGTCGAAACCCGAGGCCGCGCCGAAGACCGACAGCGGCAGCGCTTCCCCGCCACCTGCGACCTCCTCCGGCAGCTGAACCACGGCTTTGCAAGGGCCACTCCTCCTGATACTCCTCATCCATGTCCGATCATAACCCCGACAATCCCCCGAAATCCGGAGGTGGCTGCTTCGGCCTGCTGATGAAGTTGGCGATGCTGGTCTTCCTGGTCGGCCTGGGTGCGGCGGTGTTTTTCATTTCCCAGCCCCAGGACCTCACCGACATCGGCGGCTACGGACCGGCGGCCGCGCTGGCCCAGCGCAGGGACATCAAGACCACGCTTCAGAGTTCGCTGGATCGCAACTTCGAGGTGATCCTTTCCGAGGAGGATATCAACGGCTACCTCTCTCGCACCCTGGCCTCCAAGCAGGGCGGGCTTCTAGGCAAGAACGTCACGCTCGATGGTGCCTGGATTCGTCTGGAGGAGGGCCGGGTGGAGATCGTCCTGGAGCGGCGCATTTTCGGCCACCCGCTGACGATTTCCTCTTATGTCCAGATCAGCCAGTCGGTCTCTCCCGCCGGCACGGCGAGCACCGAGGGAGTCCTGCATGGCGGCCCTTATCTCAAGGAGATCCCCTTGAACCGCGGCGGACGCTTCGGCCAACTGGTGGTCCCTCAGGGCTTCCTTCATCTGGTGCTGCCCTCCTTTGGCAAGCTGGCCGAGGCCTACCAGTCGGAGATCGACCTGGCCCTCGGTCGGATGGCCCGCATCCGGATCGAAAAGGACAAGCTGATCCTGGATCCCCGCGAGCCCGGCGACCTGATGCCCGCTCCCGGATCGACATTCTGACTTAGCCTCCGCCCCTCATGAAAGCATCCCTCCTGGTCCTGCTGATGTTTGCCGGGATTGGGCATGCCGCGCCGCCTCCGAAAGCGGTGCCGGTGGCCGAGCCGATCGAGGCCCCGGTTCCAGTTCCTGTCCCAGCAGACGAACAGGCTCTGCCCGCCCGCGTGGTCAGCCGGTCGGGCCAGTTCTCCGTTTCCGGTGCGGAACCTGCGGTTCGTGCCTCCGTCGCCCTTCTGGCGGAGGAGGCGAAGGATGACTTGTTGAAACTTTCCGATTTGAAGGACGACTGGAAGACCCTCATCTCGGTCGTGCTGCACGGGAAGCCGGGAGACCCGCTGCCGCCCCGCTCGGTGGCACTGAGTCTTTTCTCAAACGAGGGGGGCTACTCCCTCAGGCTCGATCTGCACCTGGCGCGGGGCATCGATCAGGAGCGCTTTCACCGCGCAGTGACCTCCGCGCTTCTTCATGAGCAGGCCCTGCGGAAACTGCCGCCTGGCACCACCGATGCCGCCCTCATCGTGCCGCCCTGGCTGGTCGAGGGCCTGCGCGAGGCGGTCGCCTGGCAACAGAAGCGCGGCGACCGTCGGCTCTACGAGGCAATCTTCAAGCACGGCGGCCTCTACAAGCTCAACGACCTCTTCGCCGTCACCGAGGCCGATCACGAGGAACTCGATGGGGCGATGCGTGCCGCCTTCCGGGTGGCATCGGGCGCGATGGTGATGGCGCTTCTGGAGCAACCCCAGGGCAAGGAGGGCTTCCGCGCCTTCATCTCGGAAGCGGCCCGATTCGGCGGTGAGATGCCGGTGCTGCTGCGGCGCTGTTTTCCGGAGCTGAACCTGTCCGAGCGCAGCCTCGAGAAATGGTGGATGCTTGTCGGCATCGACAAGTCCGCGCCGGATCTCACGGAGTCCCTCGGCGTGTTGGAAACGGAAAGTGCCCTCGAGGAAACCTTGAAGCTGCATTTCCGGGACGCTGCGGCAGCGGACACCGGAAAGCCCCTGCACAGCAGTTGGGAGGAACTCGTCGCCCTGCCACTGCCCGCCCGATCCGAGGCCGTTCGACCGATCCAGGATTCTCTCGTCCGGCTCAGCTACCGCAGCTTTCCCTCGTTCAGACCGATCATCGCCGAATATCAACTCATCCTCGCCGAGCTCCTCAGGCCCAAGCCCCAGAAGATCGGCGAGCGCCTCGCCGGCCTTCAGGAAAGCCGGCTCACCATGACCGAAAAGGCCCGGCATGCCCGCGACTATCTCGACTGGTTTGAGATCACCCGCGTTCGCGAGACCAGCGGTGAGTTCGAGGACTACCTTTCCCTCAAGGAGCGGCTGAAGGTGCGGAGCGAGGACCGCAAGGATCCGGTCTCCACCTACCTGGACCGCATGGAGAAGGTGTTCAATCGGGAGAAGCCGAAGTCGCCGAAGTGATCTGAGAGGTGGCTGCGAGTGGCCATGGAATCAGAGTTCCGGGTGCCGAACGGAAACCGGGCGGATCGATTTCGGCTGATCTGAGCTTCAGGCACCTCAAGCCTTCGGGCCGCCTCACGGTCAATCAAATCCTTCATATCCGGTCCGGGGTTTTGAGAAGACCCTGCGTGAAATCGAATTATAAATGCGCAAACACCCCTTCACTTGGCTGCGCATTCATGAAAGCATGTCAGGGATCGTGGTAATCTGCATGAGGCGGATCGCATCCATGATCGACCATTCTCACGGTCTCTGCGCCGTAACCTCCACAAACCCTATGAAATCCAAGCCAAACTACTTCCTTCGCTCCATGCTGCTTGGCAGTGTGATCGCTCTTTCCTCCAGTCCGGCTCTTCATGCGGCGACCTACTTTTGGGATGGAGGAACCGTGAATCTAACAGGCGGTGGCAACGCAGCCAGCAATCCCGCCGCCAACGGCACCTGGGACAGCGGCACCATCAAGAACTGGGACGTCGCGCCCTCCGGTTCCCTCCGGGTTGCCTGGTCCAACAGCTTCGCTGACACCGCTGCCTTCGCGGGCACCGCCAGAACCGTCACGGTGAGCGGCACCGTGCAGGTGGGCACCCTGAGCGTTTCCTCCTCCAACTACACGTTCAACACGGGCACACTCAGTTTTTCCAACGGCATCATTGATGTGAATG
>JAIXVN010000330.1 GCA_027483005.1 Verrucomicrobiaceae bacterium | reverse complement strand
ATCCTTGCCGAGGAGGCCGGGAAGTTCATCGCCGATCAAGAGCCGGATCAACCGTTCTTCCTCTATCTCGCCTGGGAAGCTCCCCATAACTCGATCAACCCGGCCCCCGAATTTCGCGGCAAGAGCAAGGCCGGGATCTATGGCGACCACGTCCAGCAACTCGATCATTGTGTGGGGACTGTGCTGGATGCGCTGGAGAAGCAGGGCTTGGCGAAGAACACGCTCATCATTTTCACCAGCGACAATGCGGGACGATATCAGCAAGCTGCATTGCGTGCCGGACATCGCACCAATGGAGAACTGCTGGGGCAGAAGACCGATGTGTGGGAAGGCGGGCATCGTGTTACTTTCCTCGCCCGCTGGCCTGAGAGGATTCCGGCCAGCAAGGTTCAGAAGGGCTTCTTCCATCAGATCGACCTGATGGCAACGCTGGCAGACGCTGCCGGAGCCACCTTGCCGGCAGGTGCCTCGCCCGACGGACATTCCGAGCTGGCTGCCATGCTCGATCCGGAAAAGTCGCCGCCCAAGCGCACGGAGGGCATCCTTCACGGCACCCGCAGCCTTGCACTGCGCCAGGGGTCGTGGATCTACATCCCCGAGCAAGGCTCAGGAGGGAAGACCGTGCCTGAACCTGACAAGCCATGGAGCCTCAGCTATCGGCAGATGTTGTTCCAGAACAGCGATGTCAATGAAAGCGGACAGCTCAAACCTGACGCGGCGAAGGAGCAACTCTACAATCTGGATCAGGATCTGGGCCAGCATACGAATCTCGCCAACAGCGACCCCGAGCGTTTGAGAGCCATGCGTGAGCGCTTGGCCGAGCTGACCAAGGGTCAAAAGCGAAGCAAGGATGGTGGCTCCGAGTGATCCGCTTCATGACCTCTCCTTTTCCAGAACCGATGGCATCCGGCTCCCAGTTTTCCGCGCGGATTCGTCAACTTGTGGCACTGGTGCCGGTGATGCTCGCCCTTGCCTGTTCTGTAGCCACAGGCGCGACAAGATATTGGGACGGGGGCAGTGTGGACATCGTGGCCAATGGGGATGGCAACAGTGACGGAGTCAGCGGCATCTGGAACACCACCCTCAAGAACTGGGATCAAGGCAGTGGCCTGGCACATGTGGCCTGGGTGAATGGCAGCAACGTGGCCGATATCAATGGTGCATCGCAGACCCTCACGCTCGGCGCGAACATCATCCTCGGAGGGATCGTCCAGAAGTCCGGTGGAAGCACCGTCGCCATCGCGGGTGGCAGCGGCCCGTTCACACTCACGTTGGGCATTGCCGGAGCCAACACGTTCCTGGCGGCCGCCAATGACACGACTGGGCGAACCTTGACCGTGAACGCGGTGATTGCAGGGCCAGTCGGCAGAAATCTCATTCTTGCCGGCCCAGCCACCTCCGGCACCGGCACCGTCAATCTGGGCGCGGCAAACACCTTCAGTGGGACCACCAGCTTCAGCGCAGGTGCGACGGGAGGTGCCCGCGTGAGCCTCAACCATCAACTCGCGCTGCAGAACAGCACCGTGGTCCTGAGTTCAGATGCCAATGTGGTCTTCAACGACAGCGTGTCGGCGAAGGCATTCACCTTGGGCGGACTTGCTGCGGCCAGCACAGGTACCGGCTTCAACCTTGCCCTTCAGAACGACGCGTCTTCTCCGTTGCCCATCGCTTTGACCGTTGGCGGCAACAACAGCAACACCACCTACAAGGGCGTTTTGAGTGCAGGAGGTTCGCTGATCAAGACCGGCACCGGAACCCTCATCCTCGGAGGAGCAAACACCTTTACCGGCACCACCACAGTGAGTTCAGGCACTTTGCAGGTGGATGGCAGCAGCACCAGTCCGACCTCGGTCAGCAACGGGGCCACCCTGGCCGGAGACGGAACCGTGAATGCGGCTGTCACGGTGGCAGCAGGCGGCTCACTTGCGCCGGGTGCCGGCAACCTCACCGTTACCAGCCTGACTTTCAGCGGCACGGGCAACCTCAATGTGGGAACCTTGTCCAACCACACCAGCCTCGCCGCCATCAAGGTGAACAACGCTTTAACCGTCAGCGGAGGAGCGGGTGCTGTGACGCTCAATCTGCCGACCGCGCTGGGATTCAACGGAGCCTACCATTTGATCCAATTTGGCAGCGGCCTCGTAAATGCCAACGGCTTCACACTCGGCACCGTTCCCACGCTCGCCTGGAATCAGGTCGGAACCCTGCAGGTCAATGGAAGCTATCTGGACTACGTGATAACTGCGACGGGCGATACGACACCGCCGACCTTGAGTGGGACGCTCCCGGTCAACAATGCATCGAATGTTCTGACCGATGCCAATCTCGTGGCGACTTTTGACGAGACGATCGTGGCTGGCAGCGGCAGCCTTGAGTTGCGCAGGCTCAGCGATGGCGGCCTGGTGGAATCGTTCAACGTCATCTCGTCCTCCAGGCTGACATTCAGCACCACGCAGTTGATCATCAACCCGACCAGCAATCTCCCGACAAACCAAACGTATTATGTGCTTATCCCCGCTGGCGCGATCAAGGATACATCCGGCAATAGCCATGCTGGAATTCTGGTCAACACCGGCTGGAAGTTCACCGTCCCGATTCCTGCGGTGCTTTACACCGATTCCGGAAGCCCTGCGAACCCGCTGTGGAGTGCCATTCTACCCACCTTGAACGTGGACTCGCCCGATACGGGTCCGGTTTATGGCTCGGCCATCAATGTCAACAATGCCGCCGTCGAGGTTGGACTCTATGGCAACCGTCCAATCTCGCTGGGTGGCCATAGAATCCATGTTGCTTGCAATACGTCGACGACGTCATTTGACAATTTCACCCGTTGGTTTCAGACCGATGGAAACACCCATGTCCTGCGGGTGTTTGTGAATGATGAGAATACCGCCACGACGCGGGAAGGCGTCTCCTCGCACACCGAGGCGTTCAATTCCGATGGCTGGAACTACAGCGAATTCAAGACCTATGAATGGACCGCCCGCTACACCATCGCGAAGCTCGAGCAGGGGTATGCCTGCTTCCAACTGAAGAACACCGACAATGACTGGGCGGTTCAACTCAGCATGGGCACCAACGGATCATTGACCGTGAACAATCGCACCGGGTCCGACGTGGTTTTGACCAATCCCGATGGCAGTGTGAAGAATTTCGACGGTGGCGGTTTCGACGTCCGGGTGCTCGACGATGGCCTGAATTACAAACTTTGGATCGATGGAGTCATGTATGCCGACAGCAGTTACTCCCGGCCAACAGGAACGACCAACTTTCGCTGGGGCATGTATTTCGGCGCAAACAACCTCAATCCTCCTGCCGATTTCAACATCGTCCTTGTCAGCGGCGCTCAGGTGAAATCCTGGCCGGGTCGGCTTACCGCGGCCACCACGACCCGCACGAAAGACAATAACACAACGGCTCTATCCACTGCAACGAGCTGGGTGGGGGACTCATTGCCTGGGATTCACCAACAGGCGCTCTGGGACAGCACAGTCACCGCAGCGAACACGACTACACTTGCCAGCGATCAGCAATGGGCTGGCTTGAGGATTGTGAATCCCGGCGGCGCCGTGACCATCAATGGCAGCGCGGTTCTCAGCCTCGATGATGCGGGGGTGGACATGAGCACCGCCACACAGAACTTGGATGTAAACTGTCGGGTGCAGTTGACGTCTCCGCAAAATTGGAATGTCGCATCGGGACGCACGGCAACATTTGATGGAGTTGTCAGCGGCTATCCTGGTCTTACCCTGAACGGTGCCGGAACGGTGCGGTTATCGGCCGCGAATACTTACAGCGGTGACACCACGGTCAGCGCCGGCACGTTGGTGGCGAACAACAATCTGGCTCTGTCCTCCGGACCGCTCGTGCTCAACGGTGGGAACCTGTCCAATACCGCGAGCTGCACTCTGGGGAATGCCGTCAACCTCAACTCCAATGCGACCATCAATGTGGATCCGTTGCAAACTCTGACCTTAAGGGGCGTTCTCGCAGGATCGGGTTCACTGGCCAAGACCAACACAGGAACGCTCACTCTCTCCGGCACAAATGCGAATACCGGAGCCACCCTTGTCAATTCCGGCACTCTGGCCGTCGGCAACACGTCGGCCCTGCTTTCCACCTCCAGCCTGACCTTGGCTGGCGGCACCCTGTTACAACCCAACCTCGATGGAGTCGTCGTCACGGCACCCATCGCCGTGGCCAGCACTGGAACGACTGCCACCATCAGCGCTCCCATCAATGCCCCAGGCGTTGGAGTCGTCTCCACCCTCACACTCGACAGCGTGCTGTCCGGTAGCGGAAATGTCGCCTTCACCAGCAGCGTCAATCAGAACGCATTGTCCACCGTCTATCTGGGCGCGCAAAGCACTTACGCTGGCAGCACCTTGCTTGATACGGATGGAACCACGGCCACGCAGATCATTCTCAAGCTCGGGATCCATAACGCCTTGCCAACGACTACGGTTCTGACCATCGACGGCCAACCTGGAGTCAGCAGCGGGCGAGTTGCCGAACTCAATCTGAACGGGTTCAACCAACAGCTCGCGGGTCTGACCAATGTGGCTCAAAGCTTGAGACTTCAACGCGTCGTCAATAGCAATGTTTCCGCCGCTGCTACCCTCACCATCAACAACAGCAGCAACTTCACCTTCTCCGGGATACTTGGAGCCTCTGCAGATGGCTCTGTCTCGGCATCTTCGACTCCGGGATCAACGAACGGCAACAACTTCGGCTTGGCCAAGCGTGGAGCTGGTAGCTTCACACTTTCCGGGGCGAATACCTATGCCGGTGGCACGACGATCAGCGGCGGCAAGCTCATCGCGCAGTCTTCGAACACGGCATTGGGCACCGGCTCCGTGACAATTTCTTCTCCAGCAACCCTCCAACTGCACAACAACCTGGCGATCAACACCACGCTCGCCATCGCCAATGCCATCAACGGAAATGGCATTCTGGAGTTCTCGTCGGACGCAGCACCCGCGACGGGCGATTTGAACCGGGTCACCGTCGGGTCCCTGAGTGGTTTCACCGGCGACATCAGCGTGTTGGCGAACGGGATGTTTGGCAACTTCACGGCTGGCAATACCACGAATCAGAATCTCACCATCGCGTTGGGCGGATACATGGCGATGAGTGAGGACATTGGCTTCGGTCGGCTGAACGGAGCCGGCAAGATCATTCGCAATTTGGGAACGAACACAAAAACCCTTACCCTTGGTAACAACAACGCCACCGGAGGCAACTTCAGCGGGTCCATCGAAGGGGCAAGCACGACCTTGAACTCAGGCACTCTCGGCAGCAGTGGTGTGATCGCCGTCACCAAGGTGGGCACCGGCACCCAGACGCTTTCCGGGGCAAACACCTTCACCGGCCTCACCACGATCAGCGCCGGCACTCTGGCCTTGGGAGCCAATAACGTGCTTGCCAACACCACCGGCATCTCCATCGGCAACGCCACGCTCGATGCCTCGACCTTCACCGACACAGTCGGAACTCTCGACCTCACCAGCACCGCCAGGATCAACCTCGGAGCCGGTGCCGCCCTCGCCTTTGCCAACAGCAGTGCGATCGACTGGACCGGCGGCACCCTCACCATCACCGGCACTTTCGTTTCCGGCAGCTCGCTGCGCTTCGGCACCACCAACAGCGGCCTGACACCCGCCCAGATCGCCCTCATCTCGGCGACCGGGTTCACCGGCTTCGGACTGGATGCCAACGGCTATCTCACTGCCAGCACTTCAGTCAGCTTCTCCTCATGGATCTCCGGCACTTTCGGCAATGGAATCGTTCCGCTCGCCAAGCGCGGCCCGAACGATGATCCCGACCATGACGGCATCAGCAATCTGATCGAGTATGCCCTCATCGGCCTGGACCCGACGACAAACAACCCACCTGTCAGCGCCTTCACTTCGAACACCCTAAGCTTTACCAAGCGCCCAGGCACCAGCGGACTGGTTTACAGCATCCAGGAGTCCATCGATCTCGGGGTTTCCGACGTCTGGTCCGAGGTCACAGGTGGAATGTATGTGAACAACGGAAGCATCATCTCCTACACCTTCAATCCCGGCTCTCCGGTGAAAAGCTTCCTGCGACTGAAGGTGCAATCCAACTGAGTGTTTCCAGGATATCTGCCTTCACGCATCTCTTACCCAGTCATCCATCATTCCAACCCAAATGAACCTTTTCATCGCCTGGTTAACCTCTGTGCTGCTGGCCATATCTGCCGTCGCGAAAGCCGAGGAATCGTCCTGTGACGTCGTGGTCTATGGCGACTCATCTGGAGCGGTCGTGGCGGCCATTTCCGCGAAGCGACAGGGGCTTTCGGTCGTCCTGGTCAACCCGACCCGCTTTCCCGGCGGGATGAGTGCGAGCGGACTCGGGGCCACCGATTTCCTCGGCAGGCAGGGCACCTTCGGCGGGATCGCTTCCGAGTTCTATTCGCTCGTGGCGGCGGCCTATGGGAAGAAGTTCGTCCGCAGCTTCGAACCCCATGTCGGCCGCCAGGCCTTCGAGAAACTGATCGCCGATGCCAAGCTTCAGGTGGACTACCACGAACTCCTCGATCGCACGCCGGGCAAAGGAGTGAAAATGAACGGCAAGCGCATCGAGTCGATCACCACCCTCAGCGGAAAGACCTATCGTGGAAAAATGT
>JAIXVN010000028.1 GCA_027483005.1 Verrucomicrobiaceae bacterium | reverse complement strand
GCCGCCACCAGAAGACGACCGTCTTGTCCTTCGGCAGGCCGCGCTCGGCGATTTCATCCCAGCCGCCGGTCTTCTGGCCCAGGCCATTGATGGTGCCTGCCATGCGTCGGTTGAACCAGGTCTCGATCGCAGGCAGGTCCTTGAGATTTTCCTTCTTCATCAGCGTCTGGACCTCCGGCAGCTCCGGCCACTTCTTCCAGCCGAAGTTCACCTCGTCGCCGCCGAAGTGGATCATCCCGGCGTTCGGAAACAGCGCGGCCACCTCCTTGAGGATGTCATCGAGAAAAGCCAGCGTCTCCGGCTTCGCGGGGTTGAAGGTGAAGTTCGGCCACTTCTTCGGATTTCCCTTCTGGATCATGCCGCCGCCGTCGTGCTCGGGGTAGGCCAGCACCGCCGCATCCGCGTGACCGGGCATGTCGATTTCCGGGACGATCGTGATGTGACGGTCCGCCGCGTAGGCGACGATGCGCTTGATTTCCTCCTGGGTGTAGAACTGCACCGGCGCGTTGTCCGAGCGATCGGTCTCATTGCCGCGACCGCCGATGCTGGTCAGTTTGGGGTATTTCTTGATCTCGATCCGCCAGCCCGCCGAGTCGGTCAGGTGCCAGTGCAGGCGGTTGAGCTTGTAGTGCGCCATGGCGTCGAGCAGCCGCTTCACCGCCGTTTCGCCGGAAAAGTGGCGGCTTTCATCGAGCATGTAGCCGCGCCAGGCGAAGCGGGGGCTGTCGTGGATCGAGACGGCGGGCACGGCATTCGGTGAGGCTTCCAGGAGCTGGGCCAGGGTCTGGGCGGCGTTGAAAAGTCCCTCACCCGTCCCGGCGGAAAGCAGTGCGCCCTTTTCCGTAATCTGAAGCTTGTAGGCACCCGGGCCATCCTCGACCGACGGCTTTCCGAGACTGAAGACGACCGACGCGGCCTCTCCCTCCTTTGCCGCTTCGAGCTTCCGGCCACTCGCCTTGGAAAGCAGATCGAGGATCACGGCCGACTCCTGCTGATTTCCGATCCTCACCTTCGCTCCCTCTGTGATCTGCCACGTGCCCGCCTTCTCCTCCACCTTCGTCGGACGCGGAATCACCGGAACTTCCGCCACAGCCGAAATCCCAAAAGCCCAGCCCAATCCCAACAGTCCATGCAAGCGATTCACCCGCGCAAATTGACGAAGCGACGCGACCAAGGCAAGAGCGCGAAACGGCGGGAACCCGCCCGCTTCCAGGGGTGATTGGATCCGTGAGCAATGCGACGAGCTCCGCCGATTTCAAAGACCTCAATCACAGAACCGATGGGAATCACCGACGCGGAGTCGGGGGCCCCGGAAACTGGACGCTTCCACTTTGAGAGTGAGCAGGAGAGGAACGTCGCGTGGAGAATGGCTCCGATCATGCCCGCACGGCCTGGGGGGCGGCTTCGGCCAGCGATGCGATGCCGCCCCGCGGAACATGGCCGAGCGTCATGATCCGCACGCAGTCGGGTTCTTCGTAGAACAGCAGATGATGGAGGAGTTGTGGTCCGCTGCTTCCGGCGAGGCGTCCTCGGCTTCATACGGGGCGCGGCGGAGTGGTTCCTGGGCGGCGCGGAGGTCGCGCAGGGCCCGGTTGCATTCTTCGTGTTCAGCGAATCTGTCATGATATTGACGGACGGGTAGGAAGCCTTGAAGGGCGCGAGAAACTGCGCGGTGCTCAGTGACAGGAAAGAGCATCTGGGAGTTCTCGGAAACCTCCTGATCGGACTGAACCCGCCATTCGCGGGACGCATTCATCGCCTTGATGGTGCCATGGGCAGAAAGTCGCGTGCTGAGGCGATCGAGCACGATGCTTCGGATGGGCAAGGTTTCGTTCTTCTCGCGACGTCGTCGCTTCTCGGTGAAGGCATTGATGTTCCTCAACTCGACACGCTTTTCCTGACGCTGCCGATTTCGTTCAAAGGGCGATTGGTTCAATACGCGGGGCGACCCGACCGATCCTGGCCGGGAAATCCGAGATCCGCATTTATGATTACGTGGAGTCGGAGTATCCGCTCAATGCATCCATGTTTCGCAAGCGATTTGCGGCCTATCGCGGGGTGGGCTAAGCCCCTTGAATCCCGACCTTCATGGACGAAGTCGACGGCGCATTTTCCGCCTTCAACCCGAGAGGCTGATCGGGGTAGAATCGGGGCCCGATGAACGACGAAGATTCTCTGGTTCGCGGGAAGTGGATCGGGTCCGGCCGGATCAGACAGGCCTGAATCATTCCGCTCCGTTTCACCTTCCTCGCTTCCGATGTTGGGGCGCAACGACCCTTGTCATTGTGGCAGTGGCAAGAAGTTCAAGAAGTGCTGTGGCGCTGGCTAGATTTGCCAATCACCTTGAGCACATCCTCGCATGGGCGTCGGCCCATTGGTTCAGCATGGCTTTGGTGTGGGTGTCGCCCTGGTGGAGGATTGCTGTCATTTCCTCAAGGCGGGAGCGCTCATCGAGCAGATCGCGTTTGATGATGGCGGGATTGCGCATTGCTCCGTAGGGCCCCGCGAAACGCAGGATGGGGTGATACTCGGGCTCATGGATGAGCATGGCGGTTTGCGCCCTGAGGTCGTCCAATTGCTCCTTGAGTACCATGGAGTAGACGCGGAGTTTCTCATCGCTGGCTTTCGCCAGGTTGCCGGACTCTTCGCCGAGCCACTCCATTTCGATGGCCAGCATGTCGCGCAGATCGCCGTTGGCCTGCGCGGTGTTGAGCCGCTTCATCCAGTTCTCCTTGTGGGCCTTGAGGACGGGATCGGTTTCGAGGTCCGGATGCAGGACCTTGGCTAGCTGCTTGTAGAGCGATTTCAGATCGCGGGATTTCGCGGCCTCCACTTCCTCACGAAGGCGCTGGCGTTCGAGCTCCGCCTTCGAGGGCTTGCGCTTTCCCTTGTCTGTTGCGGCGGCTCCTTGATTGCCCTTTTGAAAGGCGCTCTCGGCGGCGGCAAAGCGCTCGTGAACTTGGCGATCCACCTCCACCGGGTCTCCCTGAAGATCAATGCCGCTGAGGTCCAGTTCGACCCCTACCTGGCGGGCCATGTCCTCCATGAAATCCCGCAGTTCATCGAAATCTTCCTGCTCCATCTCCTTGCGCTCCTCGTCGAGAAGATTGGGGCCGAGTTCCTCGATCAGGGCTTCCAGGTGATCGATTTCCTTCGAACTCAATCCCGTCGGATCCGCCAGGAGATCGGCGGCCTTGCCACTGATCAGGTCGCCGAGCCATTTCTTGCGTTTGGGAGTGAGTTTCGTGGAGCTCCTCGCCCGGGACGCTGCGAGGATCAGTTGATATTCCGCCCGGGTGACGGATTCCAGCAGCGGCATCAGTTCGCTCGTGCAAAGGCGGAGATCCTTGTTGAGACGTGCGCGCTGGCGTTCGTGGTTGGCCTGTTCCTTTTCGAGGGCCTTCATGCGCTTGTTGAACTCCACCTGTGCCGGGCTCAAGGCCTGCTTGTTGGTGGCGGAAATCGTGAGGCCCCGCTTGGGAGATGGCGGGGTCTTGGGCAGGGAAACGCTCCCGAGGTCCATTTCATGCTGATGCTGCTCGTCCATGGGTGAAGTTGGGAAAACAACACTCGACTGTCAAAACGAGCAAGATTCGTTCTGGAGGATTTTCATTTGCGAAAATGCCTCACTTCGCATCTCCGGCCGAGAGTGAGATCTTCAGGGGCTTTGATTCAAAGCCGGTCAGGCTGCGTTCGGTTGGCAGTTTGGTGGAGGTGAAGGTGACCTTCGTGCCCGGTTTCACTTCGAAGGGATCGCTCTTGATTTCCGTCGATCCGGTGGCGGTGGTGATCGGCAGGGTGCCTTCGAGTTTCAGTCCGGCGAGATCCGCAGCGGCGAGCGGCGCCTCGGTCTGGATCTCCAGCTTGAGGTGCTTGTGGTCCTTCGAGATATCTCCGCCGAAGCGGGCCTTGGCAGGCTTTCCTCCGAGGGTGAACTTCGCCTTGTCGGAATCGAAGGCGACAATGCTGCCCTCGGTGACCGAGATGATCACGGCCACGGCAGTGCCCTTTTCCGAGTTGAAGGTTTTGAAGCCATCGAACTCCTTATCTCCATCGTTCCAGACCGTGCGGAGGCCGGCGAGGGTCACGGTCGGTTCGGCGGCATGCAGCAAGGAGGTGGCGAGAAGCAGGCCGGACAGCAGTTTGAGCATGATGGAGACCTATCGAAAGGAGGCACCGAGGTCGAACCCAAATCTCAGCGGCCCTTTCTATCAAAAGGATTCGAGGGCATTCCATTTTGGGCTCGCAGGGATTTTCCGCCGCCAGGCAGCGAAAAATGGAGAGGAAGGTGGAGGTGCTCGCTGAGGTCAGTGGTAGAGAGGCCGGACTGGAACCTCTCGACTTCGCATCCGGGAAACCCTATCTTCGAAGGCAGCCCGCTTCTTGAAAACCTGCCTCCACTCTCTGGTTCTCGCCCTGGCCTCCAGCGCCCTTTCAGCCGCGACATTCGACAAGGAGGTGCTTCCGTTGATGGAGGCCCACTGCTTCGACTGCCACGATTCGGCGGACAAAAAGGGGGGACTCGACCTGACCGGCTTTTCGAATGAGGGCGCGGTGATGAAGGATCGGGCGATCTGGCGTTCGGTTTACGAAAAGGTCGAATCCCACCAGATGCCGCCGCCGAAGGGGAAATCCCTGCCGACGGAGGAAGAGCGGCGGAAGTTGATGGCCTGGATCATGGACGTGGCCGCGCGACCTGATCCGGCCCTGGGCGCTCCCGATCCCGGAAAGCCCATTCTCAGAAGGCTGACGCGGCTTGAATACAACAACAGTGTTCGAGATCTGTTCGGCCTGGAGATGGATGTCTTCATGTTTCCGGACCGGCTGCCGATTTCCAGCGTGGCGTATTTTCAACCCGCGAAAGGTCAGCTCGGAGATGAGTTGAAGGTGCCGGTCCGCGAATACGGGCTGAAGTATCCGGTCCTGCTCCCCGAGCTTGGATTGCCCGCCGACAATCGGGCCGAGCATGGTTTCCGCAATCGCGGCGAGGCGATGAATCTTTCGCCGATGCTTCTCGAGCAGTATCTGAAAGCGGCGCTCGATGTGGTCAACAGTCCGAAGCTCATGCAGCTCAGCGGGACCTTTCAATCCCTCGTGACCGATCCTGCGATGCCGCTCCGGGCGCAACCAGTGGAGGTGGTCGAGGAGCCGACCGAGGAGGCCCCCGTCTGGCCTGCGGCCAAGGAGTTTGCACCGAACCTGAACCTGCCATTTCAAGCGAAGCAGGGCGAAGTGGTGACCCTCGACTATCAGTTCCGCTTTGCGATGCAGTCCGCAGTCGAGGACGGAAGTGGCGGGGTTTGGGATGCCACGTCGCGCAGCCTGGTGGTCAAGGCCGGCAAGCCGATCCGTGTGAAATTCGGCCCGGGCCATGCGAAGGCGCTGGTTGTCACGCCGCAGGAGTCGATCTGGGTCGCAGGCTTCTCGACGGCCGGTGAAACGTCCGGCGAATCGCTTTTCACGAACTTCGAGAAGCAGCGGAAAGTCCTCAACTTCGCCCTCGGCATCGAAGGTGGATCTCCAGGCGAAGGTCTCACCGAGCTGGCGGTTTGTGCGCTGAGCCGCGACGGCGAGAAAGGTGCGGTCGAGCTGACGGCCACCTTCAGTGGTGGAAAGACGGCCACGCTTTCCCATGAACTCATCGAGGGCGGAGGCCGAGGCAATGCCTTCTTCGCCTTCCGCGCCCCGAAGGGTGAACACATCATCGGCCTCCGACTCGATGGCTCGAAGTTCTCCGGCAACCACACACTCTTCGATGATCTCGCCTTTCTCACCGACAGCGTCGCCGCAGCCGCCTCCGCGCCTGCGGGCGTGCCGGTGAAATCAATGTCCCCAGCTGCCAAGCGCGAGGTCGCGGCAAAGCGACTGCATGGCTTTCTGTCGCGTGTGTTCCGTCGCCCTGCGGATCAGGAAACCCTCGATCGATACCTCGGAGTCTTCGACGCTGCCGGCAAGCGGGGTGAGTCGTTTCCCGCAGCCATGAAGGCCGCGATCGCGGCTGCGTTGACGTCGCCGGATTTCCTCTATCTCGCAGAAACCGGGGCGGGAGATGGGGCGGTCCGGGCCCTGGATGACTTCGAGCTCGCATCCCGACTTTCCTATTTCCTCTGGGCATCGCAACCGGATGACATCCTGCTCGCGGCGGCTTCACGCGGCGAGCTGCGGAGCGGAGCGGGCCTCGAGGCCCAGACCTTGAGAATGCTCAGGGATCCTCGCTCGCGTGAACTCGGCGAGTCCTTTGCCGCCCAGTGGCTGCGTCTCGACCAGCTTCCCACCGCCAAGCCGGATCCGAAGTTGTTCCCTGGCTTCTACAGCGGACCGCTGGGAAAGGTGACCTTGCATGGGTCGATGCTTGTCGAGGCCTTGCTGCTTTTTGAAACGGTGCTCGTGGAGAACCGCAGCGTGCTCGATTTCCTCGATCCCGGATACACCTGGCTCAATCCCCGCATGGCCCGCCTGTATGGGATCCAGGTCCCGGAGTTTGTCGGAAAATCCGAGAACAGCGATGTGCTGATCGATGCCAAACTCAATGCCAGGTGGCTGCGTGAGAAGTTGCCCGACAAGCGTCGCGGTGGCTACCTCACCATGGCCGCGCCACTCACGGTCACCTCCTTGCCCACGCGCACCAGTCCGGTGAAGCGTGGTGCCTGGCTGTTGGAGACGATTTTCAATCGTCCGCCGCAGGAGCCGAAGGTCGCGTTCGTCCTGAAGGAGGATCCGGTGTCCGGTGACTTGCCACAGACGGTGCGGGCCCGCTTCGAGCAGCATCGCAACGAGCCCGCCTGCTTTTCCTGCCACATCCGCATCGATCCGCCGGGCTTTGCGTTGGAGCGCTACGATGCCATCGGGGCCTGGCGGGAAACGGATGGGGCCCGACCGGTCGATGCCCATGCGGACTGGGGCGGCAGGCCGTTCGATGGACCTGCGGAGTTCAAGGCGCTCATCGCGAAGGATCCGCACGAGTTCACTCGCGGGTTCATCGAGCATCTTCTCAGTTATGCATTGTCGCGGAAACTGGAGACCTTTGACATGCCGACGGTCGAGTCGATCCGCACTGCCGCCGCAGCGGATGGAAACAAGTTGCACCGCATCATCCTCGGGATCGTTCGCAGTTACCCCTTCACCCACCTTCGCGCCAAGCCATGATCAGCCGACGTCATTTCCTTCGTGGAGCCGGAGTGGTGCTCGGGCTGCCGGTTCTGGAGAGCCTGGCGAAAACCGTGCCCGCCGCGCAGCCGAAGCGCTTCGCCTTCATCTACACGCCGAACGGCTACAACCAGGCCGCCTATCTTCCCAAGACGGTCGGTCCTCAATGGGAACTCACGCCGACGCTTGAGCCGCTGGCGAAGCTTCGCGAGCACGTCGCCGTCGTCACCGGACTCGACCGCCAGTTCGTCGCCGGCACCGGAGTCCACGCGCAGTGTGGTTCCTGCTGGCTGACCTCCTCCGCGCCCCAGGAAACGCTCGACGGCGGATTTCCCACCAATGCCACGCTCGACCAACTCCTCGCCCGCGACCTCGGCAAGGACACCCTGTTGCCCTCGCTCGAACTGAGCTGCAACGATTTCACCGACAACAAGGAGACCCGCTACTACGAGTGCGTTTCCTGGTATGGGCCGGGCTATGCCGCGAATGTGGAGAAGAATCCTCGCGCAGTCTTCCAGCGGCTGTTTGGCAAGCCCGACGGCGGCGCGACCCGCAGCATTCTCGATGCGGTGAATGCCGATGCGAAATCCCTCAACTCCCGCTTGGGACGCGAGGATCAGGCGAAGCTCGGGGAATATCTCGAAAGCGTGCGCGCCACCGAACGCCGGATCCAGATGGCGGAAAAAATCGCCGGCAGCCTGAAGCGGCCCGACCTCGCGGAGCCGGCCGGCATTCCGGAATCACGCTACGATTACCTGCGTCTCCAGGCGGAGCTTTTCGTGCTGGCGTTCCAGAACGACCTGACGCGCGTGGCCACACTGGTCGTCGATCCCGAGCGCTGGGACTCGCCACGGTTGTTCGACGGTGTTTTCGATAAGCCGCAGAACCATCACGTGCTGACCCATACCAAGGGCGAGGAGGCGAAGGCGGCGGTGGCGAAGATTGATCGATATCATGTCGAGTTCTATGCCCATGTCATCGAACGCCTGAAAGCCACGGGCCTTCTGGACAGCACCACCCTGGTGATGGGCAGCGGCATCAGCGACGGGGATCAACACAAGTATGCCGACCTTCAGGTTCTCGTTGCCGGGGGCGGCGTGAAGCAGGGCCATTTCCACTACGAGGGAAAGCGCCCGCTCGCCGACCTCTGGCTCACCCTCGGCCGCAGCGCCGGGCTGAAATTGCCCCGCTTTGCCGACAGCACCGGGTCGCTGGGCGAGCTTGGAATCTGAAAGGCTTCTTCCAGGAATGCTCTAACAGAATGCTCAGGCTGCTGAAGCCATGACGAACCGCTAAGTGTGATGAAGCGCGCAGCAGGGGTGACATCATCCCGAATCCTGAGATACAAACCACGAAATTCACGAAACATCACGGAAATCAGGGATTTCTGAATCGCGCCGGAATCATGCATCAGGTGAGTACGAGGATGATCACCGTTGCTCCTACTTTCGTGCTTTTCGTGACTTTCGTGGCTTTTCATTTTCCTTCCAAGGATCAAGGCAACCCATCGGGCTGGGCGTCCAACGAGATTGAGCGAAGGCGAGGGCTGAGCGAGGTGGCTTCCCCACAAGTTACGCCCAGCCTGATGGAGCAAGTTAGAAGCCTGACTTCTGATTTGCCAAAAGGCCTTGGTGGCGACCTTTGCCTTGGGCGTCGAGTCTGGTTCGGACTTCAAGCTGGACTTGATCCGGAGTTACCATTCCGACTTCAAGCCGTGGTCTTTGAAAAACACCATGGCGCGGTCCTTGCTGAGGAGGGTGTGCTTGCCGAGGATGGCCTGCCAGACGAGCAAGCGGTCGAAGGGATCGCGATGATCCGGGGCGTAGGGAAGCTGATGAAACGTCGAGAGTATCTCCGAGCTCAGGGGTTCTTCGGTCAGGCCGAGTTCCCGGGCAGCGGAGGGGATCTCAGAAGGATCGGTGCCAGGAAGTTCCAGTTTTCCGAGCCCGAATTTCAGGCTGATTTCCCAGTAGCTGATCGGGCTGACGATGACTTTGTTCAGCGGACCGTTGAGAACTGCGCGCGTTTTCCGCCCGAGTCTGGCAGGTTCAAACAAGGCCCAAAGCAGGGCATGGGTGCCGAGCATCCAAGCCATGGTTCAGCGAGAGGTGAGGAAGTCGTCCTCGGTGATGCTCCAGTTCTTGAATACCGGCTTGCCCCGCCCTGCCAGGAGTCCGAGTTGTCGAGGGCTTGCGTTGCTCTCAGTAAAGGGAGTCAGGATCGCCACGTTCTCGCGGCTCCGGCCTTTCTGGACGATGATGCTGGCGCCTTGTGCTACCTCACTGAGGAGAACAGGAAGGTTACGTTTGAATTCGGCGATCGTCACGGACCTCATTCCTCGACGCTAATTGAAGTGGACAAGTCGTCAACTTTCCGGCGCCTTCACGAACAGCAGCCTCAGGCTGTTCAGTACGACGATCACCGTAGATCCCTCATGGCCGAGGACGCCGAGGGGAAGGGGGATCCAGGAGCCGAGAGCGGAAAGGGCGAGAAGGAGCACCATGCCGAGGGAGATGGCCACATTCTGACGGATGATGGCGCGGCATTTGCGGCTGAGGTCGAGGGCCTCGACGACGCGTTCCAGCTTGTC
>JAIXVN010000313.1 GCA_027483005.1 Verrucomicrobiaceae bacterium | reverse complement strand
GGGCTGCCCGCCGATTGGGAAACAGCGAACGGACTCGATGACAACAACCCGAATGGCGCGAACGGACCGGAAGGCGATCCCGATGGCGATGGCGTCTCGAACCTCATCGAATGGCTGGTCGGCATGAACCCTCAACTCGCGGATCGTTCCAGCTATCCGAAACTCGGCATCGCCTCGATCAATGGCGGCGTCCGCCTGACTTTCGCCACGCTTCCAGGTCGCAGTTATCAGCTCCAGTCGTCCCTCAATCTCGGCACCTGGTCGCCCTTCGGGGCTCCCACGATCACGCCTGCCAATGCCGCACCCGGCCTGCTCCAGATCGACGACACCTCAGGCCTGCCCAAGCGCTTCTACCGCATGGTCATCTCACCCGCTCCCTGATTTCCGATCCACAATCTTCCCATCATGAAACTGCTTATCCATCTGTTCGGCTGTCTTTTCCTGGGCTTGGGCTCCCTCCAGGCCTGGACCGCCAATGAGACCGACTTCCCCGGTGACGGCCAGGGCTGGGATCTCGGCACCACCAACTCCTACAAGTACACCGGACCCGATGGCAGCACCGAGTGGTTCCGCTACGAGTGGACAGCTCCTGCTTCCGACACTGACTACAACTTCAAGATGGTCAGCGGAAACAACTGGAACAACGACTACGGCGGCAACCTGATCTTCCCGAAGAACGAGCTGGCCCTGATGTATTTCCAGCCGATCGGGGACTCCCCATCGAAGCTCTCCGGCGGCGTGACCAGCGGAAAACGCTACATCTTCACTGCCAAGGATCCTGGCCTGACCAATACCTTCATCAGCGTAATGGAGCTCTCGGCCGCTCCCGTTGCCATCACCAACGCCACTCGCAATGCCTCCACCGGCCTGATCACGATCACCCTCAATGCCACGCCCTCGGCCGAGGAAAAGGTCTATGTCCGCTACACGGATACCAACTGGACCTACTCGCAGGTCATCCAGGCCCAGGTCTCGGGAACCACCGCCACGGCAACCATTCCCGACATCAAGGACGGCCGGAACTATCAATGGTATGCGCTGACCAGCACTGCCACGGCCGACAAATTCCATAACAGCTTCGCCACCGATGCCCTCACGCTTTCCTGGAGGAAGGATATCTCTGGAAACTTCACCATCACCGGAGTCCCGAGGATTTCAAACCTGACGATCAACAGCGCCAGCGGCCCTTACCAGACCACCAAGTTCTTCATTGATGAGATCGCCGGGCAGTCGTTCCCGCTTGATGCCAGCGTCACCTTCAACGCCGGAACTCCTCCGACCGAGGTGGAACTCGTCACCAACCTGAACCGTCGCGACAAGGCCGACCAGGACAACAACGCCGACGGAGTCCCAGACGGCATCCTCCCTCCCGCCCGCGATGTCTGCGGGCAGAATGATTCGAACTATTATCGGGCCTATCCGATGACCGCCTCCGGCTCGACCTGGAGTGCCTCGGTCGCGGTGACGAAGACAGGTGCCTATCGCGCCACGGTGCGCTACCGCTTCTCGCCAACCGGTCCCTGGTTCTACTATGGGGATCGTGATCACGCCGTCGTCGTCTCGCCGAAGAAGACCCTGGAAATGACCCTTTATGAGCTCAACCCGCTCACCATCGAGGCCACCGCTGCCTCTGAAGCAGGGCGCAGCACCTTTGTCGATCTCCTCGGAGCGGCCGATGGAGATACCGATGGCACCGACCCGCTGAACCTCGATTACTTCAACCTCATCCAGACCAACTGCCTCTGGTTCCAGCCGATCCATCCCACCGGTGGACTCGGGGTCGAGAATGATCCGGCCACCTCCTCGCCCTACTCGCCGGGCAGTCCCTACGCGACGAAGAACTTCTTCGCCGTGAACCCCTATCTCGGCAGTGCCAACACCGAGGCCTCGGCCTTGGCGGAATTCCAGAACTTCGTCCAGAAGGCCGACACCTACAATGGCAGTGTCGGCACGATCAACGTGATGCTCGACTTCGTGGCGAATCACACCGCGTGGGATGCCGTGTATGGGCAGGGTGGGGTTGACCTTGGCTACACCGGCTCGACCTCCACCCCGATCCCGGCGAACTGGTATTCGCGAACTGGCGATTACGGTCAGGCGGCCACCTATTTCACCAGTCTCACCGACAAGGACAAGGCGGTGGCACCGGACCGCAATGACTTTGGAAAGTGGAGCGACGTGGCCGAACTCTACTACGGCCGCTACTCCGCCCTGTGGCGTTATGGAAGTTATGCCTCAGGCTCGGAGCCCCACAAGAACGAGGACGATTTCGTGGATTTCAACAGTCTCAGTCCGGAGGTGATCAAGTTGTGGAAATACCTCGGCCACTACCCGACCTACTGGCTCCAGCAGACCGGTCACTCACTTTCCAATTCGACCACCGGATCCGCAGCCTCGCGCCTCGCCGACGACAACAAGGGCATCGACGCCCTGCGCTGTGACTTCGGCCAGGGCTTGCCGAACCCGCTCTGGGAATATGTCATCAACAAGACCCGCGCCGCGAAATGGAACTTCGTCTTCATGGCGGAAACCCTCGATGGCGCGGAACCCGGCTATCGCAGCAACCGCGTGTTCGACATCCTCAACGAGAACATGGTGTTCAACTTCACCGCCAGCCGCCTCAACAAGGAGTCCGACTTCCAGAGCAACCTTGAATCCCGCCGCTCCACCTATCGCACCGGCGCGATCCTGCTCAACATCACCGGCCACGATGAGATCCTGCCGGACAACGACGCCTGGCTGAACGCCACCCGCTATGCCGCGATGTCCGCCGTTCCGGGTCTGCCGATGGTCTTCAACGGACAGGAACAGGGCATCCAGAACTTCAACACCGGCTCCGGAACCTGGCATTACGACGGCTTCGAGTCCGATCACGAGCTCAACTTCGGAAAGCGCATCCCCCATTTCAAGAAGTGGAACCGCGCGCAGTTCTGGTATCCCGCCACCCTGCCACCCAACAACACCGGCATGGCCCAGTGGTATGGCCGGGTCAACTGGGCGCGCTTGAACAGCCCCGCGATCAAGAGCCTCAACCAGTATTATCTCGACCAGCGGATCAGCGGTGGAGCTCCAGCCGACAACATCTTCGCCATCGCGAAATACGAGCAGGCCAATGCCTCTCCGGCCTTCAAGGACGTCGTGCTCTGCTTCGCCAACCTCTTCGCCCACAACGCCACCAACCCCGGCACCGGAGCCACCACCCATCTCAGCACCAGCAGCACCTTCGACCTCCGGGGCGGGGCAGGGGATCCCTTGTGGAACCTCCTCGGCCTGAAGAACACCGCCGCCCGCAGCTACAATGTCCGCAATCTCGCCAGCAGCAATGCCGCCGCGAATGTCTGGACCACACCACGCACCGGCTCCGACCTCTACACCAACGGACTCTTCGTCGGACTCGGCGGCGGCACGGTGAACCCGATCACCAACGACGGCGAATTGGCCCAGTTCCTGAAGGTGGTCGATGTCACGCCACCGCCATCCCCGACCCCTCTCGCGAACTACTACGAAATTGGTAGTTCCGGCACCTTCTCCTGGGTCCCGAATGCCGGAGCCGATGACAATGTCGCCTCGTGGCTCGTTGAGATCTTCGAGAACGGGGTCCTCTCCTCCACCCAGACGATTCCGGCCACCCAGACAAGCTTCTCCTTCTCCGGCTCTCCCGGAAACACCTACCGCGCGCGCATCACCGCCATCAGCGCGACCAGCGTTTCCTCGACTACTCCTGGCAGCAGCGATTCCGGTCCGCCCAATCCCTCCTCCACCACCACCGCCGTGAAGCTCCTGCTGGCCGAAGGCGATGATGACGGCGACGGCCGCAGCAACCTCGACGAACAGAACGCCGGCACCAATCCGCTCGATGCCGCCTCGCTCTTCAAGATCCTCTCGATCCAGCGCAGCAGCCCCGCTGTCAGCATCGGATTCACCTCCGTGATCGGAAAGACCTATCAACTCGAAACCTCCACCTCGCTTGTCTCGGGCAGTTGGACTCCAGTGGGCTCTTCATCGGTCGCGACCACCACGCAATCCTCCGTCACCGACCCCACGGGCGGCATCGATCCCAAGCGCTTCTATCGAGTCCGAGTCACCGGGCCTTGAGTCGGTTCGACCTTTTTCTAACTGCATCGTTAAGCTCATTCCATCCGGAAAGCCGGGTGCGCCGTCCGCTGCATCATCGAGTCCGGTCCCACTCGAAGACATCTGAAGCGCTATAAATGAAATCGAGAACTCGGAAGGTGATCGCCAGTT
>JAIXVN010000128.1 GCA_027483005.1 Verrucomicrobiaceae bacterium | reverse complement strand
TGGTGCGGAGGTGCGACGAACCGGTGATGAGGTCGCACTGATAGAGATAGTAGGGCCTCACGCGGCACATCAGCAGCTTGTGAACGAGCGCCTTCTGGATCTCGACGTGGTCGTTGATCCTGTTGAGCAGCACGCTCTGGTTGCCTAACGGAATGCCGGCGTCGGCCAGGCGTCCCAAGGCATCGCGGACTTCGCTGGTCAGTTCGCGCGGATGATTGGTGTGGATGGAAATGAACAGCGGATGGTGTTTCTTCAACATTGCGCAGAGTTCCGGCGTGATCCGCTGAGGCAGGAAGATCGGGATGCGCGAGCCGATGCGGACAAACTGGATGTGCGGGATCGAGCGCAGGCGGGTGAGGATCTTGTCGAGCTTGTCATCGCTGAAAAGCAGCGGATCGCCTCCGGAAAGGAGTACGTCCCGGACCTCGGGCGTGCGTTCCAGATAGCGGAACGCGGCCTCCATTTGGGTATCGAGATGCTGCTCGCCGACGCCGGAGACCACGCGCGAACGCGTGCAGTAGCGGCAGTAAGAGGCACAGCGGTCGGTCACCAGAAACAGCACCCGGTCGGGATAGCGATGCACCAGCCCCGGCACCGGCATGTGGCTGTCCTCGCCGCAGGGATCGGCCATTTCCTCGGGCGCGGTCCAGCCCTCGTTGATGTTCGGGATCACCTGCCGGCGGATCGGGCAGTCCGGATCCTCGGGGTCGATGAGATTGAAGAAGTGCGGCGTGATCGACATCGCCAGCTTGTTCCCGGCCAGCAGGACTCCGGCGCGCTCCTCATCGGTCAGCGTCAGGCGGGTTTCCAGTTCGGCGAGCGAGTCGATGCGGTTGCGCAACTGCCAGCGGGGATCGTTCCATTGCTCGGCCTCGACCTCCGGCCAATGACCGGGAGTGTGACTGATGAAGGAAGGGGCGAGGTCGGTGGGGCGTGATGCCATTTCGTGGCCGACAATCTAGGGACGTGTCCGCACTTGTCAAATGGGCGGCTTCACAAGGGATTTCGCGGCATTTCCGGTTGCATTGGGCCGCCGGTCTCCGCGATGCTGCCAATCATGTTCCTGCCCGGCTTCCGCGATCTCGTGAAACCCCAGTGGGTGGCGGTCATCGAGGAGCTGAAGCTCTCCGGCGGACTCTCGATCAGTGAGTTGTCGCGACGCCTCGAACTGGCCTACATGACCGTCAAGCAGCACTGCGAGGAGCTGACGAAGCTCGGATACGTGGAGCGGACCCGGATTCCCCGCACCCAGGTGGGCCGCCCGGAAATCTTCCACCGCCTTTCGCCGAAGGCCGATGCGCTGTTTCCGCAGGCCGGGGTGAGCCTGACGCTGGACCTGTTGGAGGCCGTGAAGGTGCTCTTCGGCGAGACAGCTCCGGACCGACTGTTGTTCCAGTATTTCCAGCATCAGATGGAACGCTGGAGGCCGAAGCTCACCAAGGCGAAGTCCCTGGTCGAGAAAGCGACCCTGCTGGCCGGGCTCCGCGAAAAGGAAGGTTGCTTCGGTCGCTGCAAGTATGACCCCGAGCGCGGCTTCCGCATCGAGGAGTATCATCATCCGCTGGTGGTCGTGTTTGAGAGATATCCGCATGCGATCGGGATCGAGCTGCGGATGCTGGAGCAGCTGTTGGGAACGAAGATCGTGAGAAAGGAGATCCCCGGAGGCCGTGCAGGTCCGGCACGGGTGGACTTCGAGGTGCTCACGCTCGGTGTGCGCGGGAGTTGATCAGAAAATGCCGAGGTATCCGCCGTCATCGGCATCAGGCGGTCCTTCGAAGTGGCGGGTGAGGAATCCCTGCCACACCTCGCGATGGGAATCCGGGAGCGTGGACACCAGCCGGGCGGAACATTGATCGCAGAGCATCAGCGGCAGCGGCCCTTCGATCAGATGGCCACTCGAATCAAACTGCGCCGAAAGCACGAAGCCGCCCTGCAGGTTTCTTGGGCTGCGGCAGCAGATGCAGTGGTCCAGCCGCTGCTCGACCGCGTGCATCATCATGAATTCCGCCACTCGCGCAGCCCAGTCGATCTCGTGTTCGAGGAAATTCCGGACCGCTTCCTTCGACTCCTCGGAAAAACCATCCACCACCTCGTTGCGACACGGCTGGCAGATCGCGTATTCCAGCATGCACTCGCCTTGCCGGTAATCCTTCGTCACCAGCCAAGGCGCATCCACCTCCGCCAACGGCAGGCGGCAGTGGATGCAATGGCGGAACGGCTCGCCGGTTTCCTCCGACATGAGCCAGGGCGACAGGCTGGACATTGCGGAATGTCATCATGGGAAAAGGGCAGGGGGCAAGCTTCGCCGAACTCGAAACTTGCCCGTGAGGCAGTTTTGCGGATGGCTCCCTCCCATGATCGAAATCCGCCGCCTCATCGGCCCTGCGATTCTTCCGCATCTGGCGGACATTGCCCGGCTCCGCATCCGGGTGTTCCGGGAGTTCCCCTATCTTTACGACGGATCGGTGGGGTATGAGCAAACCTACCTCGAAAGCTACGCCTCCGCCGCGCGCGGGGTCTGCGTGCTGGCCCTGGATGACGGAGCGGTGGTCGGGGCCTCCACCGGCCTGCCGCTGGAAGAGGCGGACGAGGCGTTTCAAGCGCCCCTCAGAGAGGCGGGATTCGACCTGCGTTCGGTCTTCTATCTCGGCGAGTCCGTGTTGGAAAAGTCCCACCGCGGGCAGGGGATCGGACACCGCTTCTTTGATGAACGCGAAGCCCATGCGGCTGAACTCGGCTTTCCGATCACGACCTTCTGCGCGGTCGAGCGCCCCGACGACCATCCCCTGAAACCCGCCGACTACCGCTCCAACGAGGCCTTCTGGGCCAAGCGCGGTTATCTCCTCCGCCCCGATCTCAAGGCGCGCCTTTCCTGGCAGCAGGTGGATTCTCCGGACGAGGTGTCGAACCTGCTGGCATTTCGGACGCGGGCTCGGGAGATTTCTCCTTCGGCTTCTCCTTTTCCTCCCCAGACTCGGCGATGAGCTTCTTTTCCAAGGCGGGATCCGGGAGCGCTCCCAGATCGAGAGCCTGCTGATAGAGCTTCAGGCCTTCCTTCAGCTTGTTGGTCCGGGCACAGAGAACGGCGAGATTGAAATAGGGCTCGTTCTTCGAGGGATCCGCCGCCACCGAAGCGCGGAATGCGGACTCGGCTTCGGGCAGACGGCCTTGACGGTAATGCACCTTGCCCAGGAGAAGATGCGCCGACGCGTCATCCGGAGACAGATCCACGGCAGTCCTGAGCGACTGCTCGGCCCCCACGATGTCGGAAATCTTGAGTTGGGCATAGCCGAGCATCCGGTGCGCGTAGGGATTGTTCGCATCGATCTCGGTGGCACGCCGAAAGGACTCGGTGGCGGACATCCAGTCCTCCAGTCGAAGCTGCACGACCCCCAGCTTGCACAGAGAGGATTGGTCGCCGGGATTGGCCTCCACGGACAGTTCGTAAAGCTCCCGCGCGGGCAGGAGTCGACCGGAGGAAAAGGCCTTTTTAGCCGCCATGTCGTAGCCTTCGAGCTCGCGGCTCAGGCCTCCCATCGCCCCTTCGACCGTCTTGCGATCGCGGGCATAGGGCGACACCAGATCGGCATCGGCGTTGCCGGCGATGAGCTTCTGCTCCTCCGGGGAAAGTTCGAGGTCCTGTCCATCGAGCTGCTTGATCGCCTGCTGGACCACGGCATCCTTCGAGCCGAGCTGCTGGATGGCCTTGACCAGCTCGTCCTTGGCCTGGCGACGGCGCTCCTGCACCAGCAGCTGCTTCTTGATGATTTCCCGCAGCATGTTCGCTTCGGCCGGATCACCGCCACCGCTGGCGAGACCGGCCTCCTCTTCCTTGAGTCGCTTCTCCAGGTCGGCGATCCGCTGGTCCTGGTTGCGCTTCTCCGCCTGGAGGCGGTTGATCTGGGACTTGGCGATGGCGAAGTCACGCAGCGCCTCGGCCAGCATGTCCTTCGTCGCATTGCCATCGGCGTTCAGACGATCCACCCGCTCACCGGCCTCGCGGAGCTTCTTGGCCAGGTCCACATTCTGCTCGATGAGCTCCTGGATCCGCCCGGCCTCGTTGAGCTTCAGAAGCGCCTTCATCTGGTCGCGCTCCTGCAGCAGCTCGTTGTGCTCGTTCTGGAGCTGGCCATAGGCGGCCTTGCTCTCGTCCAGCTCCTTCATCAGTCCGGCGATGCGGCCATTCGCGGCGGCGAGTTCCACGTCCTTCTTCTTGAGGGCTCCCTCCAGGTCCTTCATCTGGGCGCGTAGCCCGGCGACCACCTCGCCGGCCGTCTTGGTCTGAAGGCTGAGGTCGCGCTCCAGGTCGGCCTTGTTCTGCAGGAGGGCCTTCACGTCGGCCTGGAGCGTGGCGATCTTGCTCATCGCCTGCAATTGTTCGGCACGGCTTTGATTGAGTGCCGCGCCCATCCCCTCGCGCTCCAACTGGAGCGCCTCGATCTTCTGATTGAGGCTCTTCAACTCATCATTCACGGGCGA
>JAIXVN010000515.1 GCA_027483005.1 Verrucomicrobiaceae bacterium | reverse complement strand
CTCCATTTCCCCGAAGCGCTGGCCACCATACTGGGCCTTGCCCCCGAGCGGCTGCTGGGTGACGAGTGAGTAGGGTCCAACCGCGCGGGCGTGGATCTTGTCGGCAACCAAGTGACCGAGTTTGAGGATGTAGATCATGCCCACCACGACCGGGTTGTGGAACGGTTCTCCGGTGCGTCCGTCGTAAAGGGTGGACTTGCCGCCGGTGGTGCCGTCCTTGCCGTCACCGATCCAGGTGTAGCCACGGCCTTCGGGCTCGCCTGCCTTACGGGGACGGGCGGTGCCATTGGCTCCGCCGCCAACCATGTTCACGCCGTCGACCTTCTTGGCCTCGGACATGAAGTTCCAGATGATCTCCTCCTTGATGCCGTCGAAAATCGGAGTGGCAACCTTGAATCCGAGGGCCTTGGCAGCGACGCCAAGGTGGGTTTCAAGCACCTGTCCGACGTTCATCCGCGACGGCACACCGAGCGGGTTGAGGCAGATGTCCACGGGCGTTCCATCGTGAAGGAACGGCATGTCCTCTTCCGGAACGATGGTCGCGACAACACCCTTGTTTCCGTGGCGACCGGCCATCTTGTCACCGACCGAAAGCTTGCGCTTCGCGGCGATGAAGACCTTCACTTCCTTGATCACGCCGGGATCGACTTCGTCGCCGGACTCAAGCTGGTCGAGCTTGCGCTCGCGCTCGTTGTCGAGTTCGGCGAAGCGGCCTTCGAAGGAGCCGATGATTTCCAGGATCTTGTTACGGATCGGGGAAGGATCGATTTCGATGTGGTCGTGGACCGAGGCGAGCTTGCGGAGAAGCGTCTTGGTGATCTTGCGGTTGGCCGGGATGATGATCTCACCGGTCTGGGCGTTGACCACGTCGAGCGGGATCTTTTCGCCGAGCAGGATGTCGGAGAGCTTCTCAGTCAACTGATCGGTCAACTGGTCGGCCTTCTTCTTGTGCTCGTCGTTGATCTTCTTGAGCTGCTTCTTGAGTTCGACCGGGTCGACCTTTTCAGCGCGCTTCTTGGCGAGGCCGTGCGAGGAAACGCGGACGTCCTGGACGATGCCGACGCAGCCGGATGGCACGCGCAGCGAGGTGTCCTTCACGTCGGCGGCCTTCTCACCGAAGATGGCGCGCAGGAGGCGCTCTTCGGGGGCGAGTTCGGTTTCCGACTTCGGCGTGATCTTGCCGATCAGGATGTCGCCAGGCTTCACCTCGGCACCGATGCGGATGATGCCGTCGTGGTCGAGGTTGCGCAGGGCATCCTCACCGACGTTCGGAATGTCGCGGGTGATTTCTTCCGGTCCGAGCTTGGTGTCGCGGGCGGCGACGTCGAACTCCGCGATGTGGATCGAGGTGTAGATGTCTTCCTTGACCACGCGCTCGGAGATGACGATGGCATCCTCGAAGTTGTAGCCGTTCCAAGGCATGAAGGCCACGAGGACGTTGCGGCCGAGGGCGAGTTCGCCGTCTTCGGTGTTCGGTCCGTCGGCGAGCACGTCGCCCTTCTTGATCTTCCTGCCCTTCTTGACGATCGGCTTCTGGTTGATGCAGGTGCCGGCGTTGGAACGCATGAACTTCCGCAGCGGATAGGCCATGACGCCCTTCTCCACGTTGGTCTTCACCGACTCCGGCTCCGAGAGGAACTTCTCGTCGGAAACGGGCAGCTTGCCATCGGGAGTGGTGACGATCATTTCCGCAGTCGCGGCGGCGATGATGCCGTCCATTTCGGCGACGACGACAGCACGCGAATCGCGGGCGGCCTTCGCTTCGAGACCGGTGCCGACGAGCGGCGACTCGGAAACGAGAAGCGGCACACCCTGGCGCTGCATGTTCGAACCCATGAGCGCGCGGTTGGCGTCGTCGTGCTCAAGGAACGGGATCATGCCGGCAGCCACAGAAACGAGCTGCTTCGGCGAAACGTCCATGTAGTTCACCTCGCTTGGTCCGACTTCGATGAACTCGCCACCGCGTTCGCGGGCGGTCACCTTGTCGTTGAGGAACTTGCCGGTCTTGTCGATCGGGTTGTTCGCCTGGGCGATGTGGTAGTTTTCCTCCTGGTCGGCCGTGAGATACTCGATCTCGTTGGTGACCTTGCCGGCCTTGACGCGGCGATAAGGAGTTTCGATGAAACCGAACTCGTTGATCCGGGCGTAGGTGCACATCGAGTTGATGAGACCAATGTTCGGACCTTCCGGGGTTTCGATCGGACAGATGCGGCCGTAGTGGGACGGATGAACGTCACGCACTTCGAAGCCGGCGCGGTCACGGTTCAGACCGCCTGGTCCGAGCGCGGACAGACGACGCTTGTGCGTCAGCTCCGCGAGCGGGTTGGTCTGGTCCATGAACTGGGAAAGCTGGCTGCGTCCGAAGAAGTCACGCACGACGGCGGAGAGAGCCTTCGGGTTGATCAGCTTCTGCGGGGTCATGCCCTCGATGTTCACGTCGAACAAGGTCATGCGCTCCTTGACCAGACGCTCGGTGCGGGCGAGGCCCACGCGGCACTGGTTGGCAAGAAGTTCACCCACGGCCCGCACGCGGCGGGAACCAAGGTGGTCGATATCGTCGACAACGCCTTCGCCCTTCTTGAGCTTGAGCAGGTAACGCACGGCCGCGAGGAAGTCCTGCGGAACCATGATGCGCTGGTCGGAATCGACGTCGATGCCGAGCTTCTGGTTGATCTTGTAACGACCGACGCGGGTCAGGTCGTATTTCTTCGCATCGAAGAACAGGCGCTTGAGCAAGGCGCGGGCATTGGCAGCGGTTGGCGGGTCACCCGGGCGGAGCTTGCGGTAGATGTCCTTGAGGGCGGACTCTTCGTCACGAGCCGGATCCTTGCGGAGCGACTTCAGAAGGATTTCATCCTCGCGGGAGTCGATGACCTCAACCGCCTTGTGGCTGAGGGCGATGAGCTGGCGGACGATGCCGATCGTGAG
>JAIXVN010000172.1 GCA_027483005.1 Verrucomicrobiaceae bacterium | reverse complement strand
CGGAAAGTTTTCCGCCGTTGAACGGCGGAAAACTTTCCGAAATCGGACCGATCGAGCTTCGGGTGTGTCTGAAGCACGGCGACGATTACCTCACAGAAACATGGGCCAACCGGGTCATTCCTTAGCCGCCCTCCGACCGCTCAGCGAGGTGGAACTCGTCGAGTGGGAAGAGGCGTATGTCGCCGTCGAGGCCTACCTCGGCGCCCTCCGCATCCGCAACCGCCTGCTTGTCGCCGAGCTGGTCCGCGGCATCCTTTGGCGGGCTTCCGAGCGTCGGTCCGAGCATCCGGAAGTTCCGGCGAGGTCGCTCGCGATGGAAGAGGCGCTGAAGGAAATCGCCGCTTGGACCAAGCAGGTGCTCGCGGAGCCCTTGGAACACGGTCGCCTCGCCGCCCGTGGCCGACTCGCTCTTCTGCTAACTGACATGCCGGGCCAGTATCAGTCCGTTTTCCTGACCCCTGAGCCCTGGCCGCCCGCCTTTGTGGAAGCGATGCGCAGCTCCTACCTTTCCGCCGGTCCGCAATTCGCGGCCATGACCATGACGCCGCGACCGCTGGAGTTGAATGTCCTTGGATCCGGCGCGGCCCAGCTATGGGACACCATGGATCGTCGCCCGATCTTCCGGAAAATGGCGTTCGGGGTCTTCCTGCTGCTGGTGTTGGCAGTGCTCTGGTTCTTCTTCGGTCCCCGTAGCCTTCTCGGATGATGGATTCTCCTGTTCCCACCAGCGCCGGAAACGGCCCGCCTCCCGGCATCAAGCCCTATTGCGGCCCGTTCAAGGCCGGACTCCGGCGCATCGGCTTCCTGACAATTGTCGTTCTGATCGATGTCGCCTGCGGGCTCTGGCTGACCGACCTCTTCTGGCGTCTCGGATTCAACAACGCCCACATCCTGATCCTCGCCCTTTTCCTCCTGCTCAACGGCCTGCTCGCACTCGGCACGATGCACGCGATGATGGGCGTCTGGGATTGGCTGAAAGGGAGGAAACGCTCGGTCTGCATCACCGATCTCGCCAAGGGGCAGGAAGGCCCGCTCACCGCACGGCACGTGGTGGTGATGCCGGTTTACAACGAGGACATCGTCAAGGTCTGCGCCCGCGTCGAGGCGATCCACCGCTCGATCGAGGCCGCCGGGCAGCTCCCGGCCTTCGATTTCTACATCCTCAGCGACACCACCGACCTGAACTGCTGGATCGAGGAGGAGGTCGCCTGGACCAACCTCTGCCGCCGTCTCGATGGCTTCGGACGCATCTACTACCGTCGTCGTAGGAAGAACGAGAACCGCAAGGCGGGAAACATCGGCGATTTCGTCCGCACCTGGGGCGGACACTACGACTCGATGGTCGTGCTCGACGCCGACAGCCTCATGGATGGCGCCGACATCGTGAAGATGGCCCGCACGATGGAGCTCTATCCGCGCCTCGGGATCCTCCAGACCCCACCCAAGCTGATCCGCGGCGGCTCGGTGTTCACCCGCATGCAGCAGTTCGCGATGCGGCTTTACGGACCGCTGTTCATCCGGGGGCTGAACTTCTGGCAACTCGGTGCCGGCAGCTACTGGGGGCACAACGCGATCATCCGCATCCGGCCGTTTTCCGAATTCTGCGAGCTCCCCGCCTTGCCCGGACGCGAGCCCTTCGGTGGCCGCATCCTCAGCCATGATTTCGTCGAGGCCGCGCTGATGGTCCGCGAGGGCTGGGAGGTCTGGCTCGCCTGGGACATCGTCGGCACCTACGAGGAGGCCCCGCCGACCCTCGTTGACCACCTCAAGCGCGACCGCCGCTGGTGCCAGGGAAACCTCCAGCACATGTGGCTGATCTTCGCGCGCAAGTTTCCACTGCCGTCGAGAATCCACCTCTTCATGGGCATCATGGCCTACCTCGGCAGCCCGTTGTGGTTCCTGTTCCTCGGCTTCGGCACCTACCTCGCCTGGGAACGAAAGGAGAGCGGATTGAGCCAGCTTCCCTATGAAAGCCATCTGGTCGAATGGCTTGAGAAGACCCACCTCCTCGACTGGACCGGCATGATCCCGAAGTGGAAGCACGCCATCCAGTTCATGACCACCGGCCAGCAGGCCCTCGCTCTAACAGGCGTGGTCGCCTTCATGCTCTTCATGCCGAAGATCTTCGCCCTCGCCGGAGCCGTCCTCCACGGACGGACCCGCCGCAGCTTTGGTGGGGCCATTTCCCTGGTGGTGGGGGTGATGCTCGAGCTCCTGTTCTCCATGCTTCTCGCGCCCTGCGTGATGATCGCCCACACCTTCATGATTCTGGGCATGGTTCTCGGACGCTCGGTGAGCTGGGGAAACCAGACCCGTGAGACGGATGGCACCGGTTGGGGAGAGGCGGTTGCGGTCCATGGGCCGGCCTTCATCGCTGGCCTGGCCTGGACGGCTCTGGCCCGGCACATTGGGTCGTCGTTTGCCCTTTGGATGAGCCCGATCCTGCTCGGCATGTTGCTGGCGATTCCGCTCTCGGTTTACACAAGTCGTGTCCGCTATGGAGCGGCGCTGCGCCGCAGGAAGATCTTCACCATTCCTGAAGAGTTGAATCCTCCGGAAGTGATGAACCTCGCCGACCACGCGCGTGCCGCAGTCGATCCCGCACTCACCGCCCTGGCACCTGGCCGGGAGGGGGTCATTGCGGCGGTGGTGGATCCGTACGTCAATGGAGTTCACGTTTCGCTTCTCGATCCGGCCGACATCGACCTTGATCTCACCGAACTCGCCGAAAGGATGCTCAAGGAAGGTCCCACTGCGCTGAAGAAGGACGAGTTGGCCTCGGTGCTTTATCACGGCCCGACCGTTCTCGGGATGCATCGCGCGGTCTGGTCACGTCCCTTTGAAGGTCTCCATTCCTCCTGGGGAAAGGCCATTGAAAGCTACCGAATCCGCACCGAGCCAGACGCGGTTTGAGGGATTCCAGAATCAAGAGATCGGAGATCTGAGAGTTGAGAGCTGAGATTTGAGATCTGAGATCTGAGATCTGAGATCTGAGATCTGAGATCTGAGATCTGAGATTTGAGATTTGAGATTTGAGAGTGCTCTTCGTTTGAAGTTTAGTGCTTTGGATTTAGAGCTTTAACCTGAACTCCTCCACGATCCTGCCTCCGACGAGGTGTTCGGAAACAATCCGCTCCAGCACCTCCGGCGAGCAGGAGTGGTACCAGACTCCCTCCGGATAAACGACAGCAATGGGACCTTGGATGCACACGCGCAGGCAGTCGGCCTTGGTTCGAAGGATTCCAGGGCCTTGCCGCCCCAGCGAGGCCAGCCTGGCTTTCAGGAACTCCCAGGACTCCGCACCCTGCCCGGGATCACAGCACTTGGGCTCCGTGGCCGCCGCGCAGAGAAAGATGTGGCGTTCGCCGCAGCCGACTCCGGCGACACGTGCGGCTTGTTCGAGTCCGGCGTTCATGGAGAAGAAGGCACTGAGTTTCAAGCACCAAACTCGAAACGAAGAATCGAGGCTTTCGTGAAACTTCGTGAGTTTCGTGGTTCAAATTGAAAGAGAGGATTGCCACTTGCGGACCATCCGCAGCATCGACTCCTCGGTGGTCAGGGTCTGCACCTCATCGATCGGCACCCAGCGCAGGTCGTGGGATTCCTCGCTGACGGTGAAGTCGGTGTGGCCGGTGGCGCGGAAGACATATCGGACATCGTAATGGAGATGCTCGGGCTCGTTCTTGCGCGCGGGGATCGGATGGATGTCGAGGTCGAAGATGCCATCTCCGACCAGTTCGAAATCCTCCAGTCCCGACTCCTCGCGTGCCTCCTTCAAGGCCACGGCGACCACGTCCGGATCTCCGTCTGCATGACCGCCGAGCTGCAGCCAGCGGTCGAGCTTCCGATGATGGGTCAACAGGACCTCTGAGCCATCCGGCGTCACGATCCAGGCCGAACCGGTGATGTGGCCGATCGCCAAGGAGCGTTCGAAGCATTCCGGTTGTGAGGCGACGAAGGAGACAAACCTCTCCACCGTTTCCGCCTCGCCGGTGTGGGTCGCCTGATAGACGGAGAGTTGGTCAAGGAGCAGCTTGCGATGCATGCGGCGCAGGCTGCTGGCTTCCGGCGGAAATGCAAGGTCGGCGATAATGCTGGCCAGATGGTGCGGACCATGGACCCTTTCCGAATGGCCCAATCGGATTCCTTCCGTTCCTGTTTTTCGCGTTGGCAGTGGTTGATTCTGCCCATGGCGGTGGCGCTCGTTTCCCAGCTTCACGCAGTGGAGAAGCCCAACATCCTTTTCGTGCTTGCGGACGACCTCGGCTATGGCGACCTCGGTTGCTACAACCCTCAGTCGAAAGTGGCGACGCCCGCGATCGACCGCCTTGCCGGACAAGGCATGCGCTTCACCGATGCTCACAGCCCCTCGACCGTTTGCACGCCTACCCGATACAGCATCCAGACCGGTCGCATGGCGTTCCGTACCGGGAATCGCAGCATCTTCTGTGGGGCTGGCGGTCCGGGCATGATCGAGGAAGGACGGCTGACCCTTCCGGAAATGCTTCGCGGCCAGGGGTATTCCACAGCCTTGATCGGCAAGTGGCACATTGGGCTGACCTTTCAGGATTCCAATGGGAGGCCGATCAACGACATTTCACCCGAGGCTGCCCGGCGGATCGACTTCTCCCGGCCCATCGCAGATTCCCCGATCCATCGCGGCTTCGACCAATTCTTCGGCACCGCCTGCTGTCCTACCACCGACTGGCTCTATGCCTTCATCGATGGCGATCGCATTCCTGTGCCGCCTGCCAGGCTGATCGACAGATCGAAGCTGCCAAGAAATCCCTACACCGACGACTGCCGGCCCGGGATGATCGCTCCGGATTTCGACATGGAGGAAATGGACATGATCTTCCTCAAGAAGAGCCTGCAATTTCTCGATGAGCATCGTGCGAAATCTCCCGACAAACCCTTCTTCCTTTTCCACTCCACCCAGACCGTCCACCTGCCATCACTTCCGGGAAAGGATTTCCAGGGGAAGACCAAGGCTGGCCCGCACGGCGACTTCATCGCGGAGTTCGACCATGTGGTCGGGGCGCTTCTGAAGAAGCTCGATGACCTCGGAATCGCCGACAACACGATGGTCATTCTCACCAGCGACAACGGCCCGGAAGTCCCGACCGTGGTGAACATGCGCAAGGACTATCAACACGACGGCGCAAGGCCCTGGCGCGGCATGAAGCGCGATCAATGGGAAGGCGGTCACCGTGTGCCATTCATCGTCCGCTGGCCGGGAAAAATCGCGACCGCCTCCACCACCGCGCAGACCACCAGCCTCACTGACATCATGGCCACCTGTGCTTCCATCGTTGGCGCGAAGCTGTCCAACAACTGCGCCGAGGACAGCATCGACCTGTCGTCCGTCCTCCTCGGAAAGGACGGTGGCAAGCCAGTCCGCGACTACACGCTCCATCAAACCTGGACCCTCCAGCTCGCGATCCGTCAGGGCGATTGGAAGTATCTCGATCACCAGGGTTCCGGCGGAAACAAATACGCTCCAGCCTCCGAACTCGGTCGCTACATCCTTCCGGAAGCCGCACCCGACGCGCCGGCGCAGCTCTACAACCTCGCCGAAGACCCGGGTGAAACCAAGAACCTGATCCTCGAACACCCGGAGGTCGCCGCCAAACTCAAGGCCCTCCTCGACCAATCCAAAGCCTCCGGGCGCAGTGTTCCGTCGAGATGAGTGACGTGTCAGACCTTTGGTCCGCACTGCGACCACCAGGGATTTCTCGGATGTGAAGAAGAAGGCCTGAAGCTCATGCAACGAGTGATCGAGAAAGGGATCGCCTCCATCCGCTCATCGCCGATGGAGTTCAGCCGGGGCAGAATACATCGCTTCACCAACCTTGAGGCCTCACACTCTCGCCCGCGACAGCAGCTCCTTCAGACGTCCGATTTCCGAGGCCGAGGTCTTGGCGACGAAGCCTCTTGCGTGGGCGAAGTGGACGTCGGGCTCCTGTTCGATCTTCGTGAAATCGTAGCGCGGATCGTCGTTGTGGCGGGACAGGCCGTAGCCGCCGCCTCGGCGGTCGGGATAGACCAGGGCGGCGACGCTTTCGCTCTTGCCGATGCTTTCCAGGTAGCGACCGATGCCGGCGGATGGCTCATCGGGGATGGGCTCGGTGCGCGGCAGGAAGAGGATCTCATTTCCCTCGTGATCCCAGAGTTCGGCGTGATTGGCGACAAAGTCGATCCGGCTTCGCAGTTCCCGCAGATACTCCAACAGATCCTCGCCGATGTAGCTGAGGATCTCCCAAAGCGGTTCGCCGGGCTCCAGGCGTTTCGCTTTCGCGAAGCGGCGCAGCATCGTCACGTCGATCGGCGAGTTGAGCTTGTTCATCGTGGCGCGATCCACTCCGAGCCACTTGGCGGTGACGTTCGGGCCCCGGGTGTCGAACCACTCGGCGGGCTCCAGCCAGTCGCAGAATTGTCGCGCATCCTCATAGACGTCGAGGTGCTGCAGCACGAGGCTCAGCGCGCAGAGCGGCGGATGGTCGGCGGGAAACTGATGGTGGTCGAAATTGTTCCGCTCCGGGGCATGTTCGCCGCCGACATCGACCACCGCGATCGCTGGATCCGCGAGATCGGCTTCAGTCGGCTCGCGGCGCTCGATCGGCACGCGATGGACGGCGGCGAGCAGGCAGCAGGCAAGGAGCTCGTCCTTATGGGACCCGCCGGGATGGGTGAGGATGAGGGACAATGACATGAGGGCGGCAGGGTAGTGGGAGAAGGCACGAAATCCTAAGCACTAAATTCGAAACCGTGCCCTCTTCTCGTCCCTTCCCAGCAGTGCCGTGGATCAGGGACGTGTGACTGCCGGGGATTGTTGGAAAAGCGGCTTCGATTTCACCCCTGATTTGTAAACGCCCCAGCCGAGAGGCAGGATCACGAGCAGCCAGGCGACGATCAACTTGAGCGTGGAGGCCTTCATGGCAGGTGGTGTTTCGTGTCGACAGGGCGGACGAGGAGATTGGCGACAAGTCCGACCATGAGCAGGCCGCACATCAGGTAAAACGTGCCGTTGTAGGCTTCCGCTTTCGGCATTCCGGCGGCGACGCGTGAATCGTAGAGGCCATTGACAAGAGCCGGGCCGATCACGGCGGCGACACTCCAGGCCGTGATCAGCCGCCCGTGGATGGCCCCGACCTGATAGGTTCCGAAGAGATCCCTCAGATAGGCCGGGATGGTGGCGAATCCACCCCCATACATGCTGATGATTCCGGCGGTTAGGCAGACGAAAAGGACCTTGTCCTGAGTCTGCTGGGCCCAGGGAAGCAGGGCGTAAAGCACCGCCCCCAGAATGAAGTAGAGGCAATACACCGTCTTCCGTCCGGTGCGGTCGGAAATGGAGGACCAGATGAAGCGACCGCCGAGATTGGAGATCGAAAGAAGCCCGGCGAAGCCTGCCCCGATCGCGGCGTTGGCGGTTTTCTGCGCATCGCTCGCGGCGGCTTCGAGAAACATGTCCTGAAACATGTCGGCGGCGCGACCGAGCACTCCGATGCCGGCGCTGACATTCATGCAAAGCACGATCCACAGCAGCCAGAACTGCGGCGTCCGCCAGGCGGTGTCGACCGCCACCCGGGCGCTGGTGATCATGCTGCTTTTTTGCTCGCCCGGCACGAAGCCCTCGGGCTTCCAGCCATCAGCCGGCACGCGCACGGTGATCGCCGCCATGAGGATGAAGATCGTGTAAAGACCCGCCATCGTGGCCAGGGCCTGCGCGGCTCCGGTGTTGCTACTATTTTGATAGTATTTCATCAACTCCTGGCCCAGTGGTGACCCGATCAGTGCTCCTCCACCGAATCCCATGATCGCCATGCCGGTTGCCATTCCCGGACGGTCTGGAAACCATTTCACCAGTGTGGAGACGGGCGCGATGTAGCCCAGTCCGAGCCCGATGCCGCCGACGAATCCGTAGCCGAAAAGCACCAGGGCCAGTGACTTCAGGTGCACGCCAAGCGAGGCCAGGAGCAGCCCCCCGCAGAAGCAGGCGCAGGAGACCACCAGCGTGCGGCGTGGTCCGCTGCGTTCCACCCATTTGCCGAAGACCGCGGCCGAGAGCCCCAGCATGACCAGCGCGATCGCATAGGCCCACTGGATGTTGGAAATCGGCACGCCCAGCTCCGCCATCAGCGGTTTGTTGAACACGCTGAAGCCATACACCTGGCCGATGCACATGTGGGCGGCGATCGCGGCGGGTGGAACCAGCCAGCGATTGAAGCCCGGCGGAGCGATCGTGCGTTCCCGGCTGAGGAGGTTCATGGATTACTTCGCTTTGGCCGGGCTGGCGGCTTTCGCTTCGGCCGCGCCGAGCTTGAGGGTCGGGGCCTTCGCCTCGTCGGAGATTTCCAAGCCGATCCAATGGCCGTTCATGGCATGGGCGGGAAATCCGCAGGCGAAGGCATACTCGCCCGCTTCATCCGCGACGAAGCTGAAGCTGCTTTTCCCATAGGCCAGGCCCTTCAGATGATCCGGCACGGCGGCACCCTTGAAATAGGGCTCCGCGACCTGGAGCTTTTTCAACGAATCCTTCTCGATGACGAGCACGCTGTGCGGCACCGGACTGGGATTGATGTAGGTGACATTGACCTGCCAGCCCTTCGGGATCGTGTAGACCGCGCCGCCCTTGGCGTAGCCGTTGAAGTTCATGCCGTAGTTCTCATCGTTGAAGACCGCGATGATGAAGATGTCCACGGTATTGGGTTTCGAGCCGAGGCGCAGGAAATCCTCCGAAGTCAGGCCCTCGATCAGTTCCATCTTCCGGCCGCCGCTGGCGGTTGCGCCATGGGCGGCATGGTCTCCATGGTGCTCGTGTCCGGCCGGAGCCGCCGGAGTGGTGGGGGCCGCCGGAGATTCGGCATGACAGAGGAGTGAGCCGGGCCACAGCAGGGCACCGCCAACGAGGGAGAGGAATGGTTTCATGGATGGATGAATTTGAGAAAGAGAAAGGAGCACCGCGACGAGGCATGCCCCGAAAAACCAGCGGGGCCAAACGAGCCCCGCCGGCCTTGAGGACGGAATTACTTCTTCTGAAGCGGAGCGGTCACGGCACCGGCCGGAACCTTGTCCGCCGGCACGAGTTTCCAGAGCGCACCGCGCTCCGCCGTGTAGGGATCCACTGGACCGCCGTAGTTGGCGCTGGCGTGGGTCATGTAAAGATTGCCCGCCTCATCCTCGCCGCCGCTGGTCGGGCGGATCGGTGTGTCCAGATCGAGCAGTTCCTCCATCTGCCACTTGCCCTTGTCGTCCTGTTGCAATCCCCAGACTTTTCCGGTGCCCCAATCGCTGGCAAAGTAGATCCCTTCCATCGAGGGATAATCCTTGCCGCGGTAGATCCCGAGTCCGGTGACGCAGATGCCCTGATCGACGTGGCTGTATTCCGCGATCGGAAGCAGTCCCACCCGCGGGTTGGTCTTCTCATCCTCGATCGGGAAGGTGTGGCTGCCACACATGAACTTCCAGCCGTAGTTCTCGCCGCCCTTGCTGCCGGCCGGCTGCTTGTTGATTTCCTCCCAGTGGTTCTGCCCGATGTCGGCGATGAAGAGGTCGCCGGTCTTGCGGTCGAAGGAAAAGGTCCACGGATTCCGGATGCCATAGGCCCAGATTTCCGGGCGGGCTTTGGGATGGATTTGGGAAAACTGCTTCTCCGTGACTCCGAACAAGGTCATCTGCTGCAGCGGAGTGAGAAAGGGGTTGTCCTTGGGAATCGAATAGGCGCGGTCAGGGGTGGAGTTGTTCACGTCGATCCGCAGCATCTTTCCCAACAGCATGTTCAGGTCCTGTCCGGCGCTCAGGACATCGCCCTCCCAGCCGCCATCGCCGACCCCGATGTAGAGATATCCATCGGGACCGAACGCCATCTTGCCGCCGTGGTGATTGCAGTAGGGGAAGTCGATCTGCATGATCACCTTGGCGCTGTCCAAGTCCACCTTGTCCGGATTCTTGTCGGAAACCTTGTACTGCACCAACATCGTCGAGCCGTTGAACCACAGGTCGGAATAGGAGATGTAGAACAGGCCGTTCTCCTTGAATTTCGGGTGGAACTCGATGCAGAACAGGCCCTCTTCCAGGAACGAGCTGAGGGTCTTGTCCTTGATGTCGAGGAAGGGCTTTTCGAGCAGCTTGCCATCCTTCACGATGCGGACCACGCCGGGGCGCTCACAGACAAACAGACGGCCGGAGCCATCCTTCGGGGCCGTGACGTGGATGGGGTCCACCAGGCCATCGGCGACCTTGACGAACTGGACGGCCGGGGTCGCTTTCAATTTTCCGCCGGGCTGGGCGACAACGGGTTCCTGGGCGTGAAGTGCGCCGGTCAGCAGGCAGGCGAGAGTGAGTTGGACTTGGGTTTTCATGGAATTCGGAGTTTTGGTTTGGTGGCTGGATGGATCGTGAATCGGCAATCCGTCCCAACGGTCATCTGGCCACGGAGGGATCGGCTGAACGATGAATCATTACCATACCCTCCGACTCTCCCTTTCCCTCGGAATTTGCCAAGGAACAATTTGGCAGCAAAGTTTGGAATCTCTGACGTGGGCCGTCCAGGAGGCCGAATGCGTCGTTTGATCTCCGGCGTGCGTTTGAGGTCCCGGATGGACGATGGTTGGCTCTCCGTCAGATTTGCGGATCGCTTGAAGGCGTGGGCATTCTGAAACCGCCGAGAGCACAGAGAAGCAGGAGTTCGCGGAGAGATGGATTCGAATCCGAATCACGCAGCATCGTTGAGGGTTTCATGACTCCAGAACCTTTTCAGCGACCTCAGTTTCCTCCGCGACCCTGCGGTGACAGAGGAGTCGGTCCACCCGCAAAGCTGACGGAGAGCCCTGTTGATCCCGAGGATGGATGGTAAATCCTCCCCCGGCTTTCTAACAGTCCCTGGGCGATGGCGGTGGCCGGGGTGGCGCGGATGAAGGGCCGGGGCATCCTAAGGTTTTCATCTTGAGGGGATCGGGGAGAGTTCTTCCCTGAACACTTCAAACTCACTCCGTCTCATCCACGGTCTCGTCGCGCTGGTAAATGGGGAGCTGGCGGTAGGGGACGGTGAAGGCGAGGATCATCATCGAGGTGCCATAGACGCGACCGGCCTCGCGGCTTTCCCAGGAGCCGTCGTTGTCCTGCTTTTTCAGGTAGGTCTCGTACATCCACGGGGCATACTCGCTCCAGTAACGGCCGCCGATCTGGAACATGCCCTGGGCGGCGTAGTAGTTCGCGTAGAATTCGAACTGGTCGCCGGGAAAGCTGCGGAATTGCTTCAATACAAAGTCGGCTGCAAGGGTGGTTTCGGGCGTGCCGTGGCGGCCACAGAGTTCGAGACAGAGCAGGCCCATGCCGGTGAGTGAGCGGGCGTGGTCCTCATCGCCGGAGTATCCGAAGCAGCCGCGCTCCTTGTCCTGGTGACGACGCAGGTAGGAGACGGCATCGTTGATCGCGGCGTCAGGGACAGGGGCCCCGTTGAGCTTGGCGGAACGCAGCGCCATCAGGGCCCAGCCGCTGCATGAGGTGTCGCTGTCGGTCGAGCCGGGATGATAGCGCCAGCCGCCCTTGTTGCGATCGTCCTTTCTAACAGCCTGGGCGCGGAGGATGAGGGCGAGGGCCTGGGGCAGGGTCTGCTCGATCTTTTTCTGCCGCTGGGGATCGACCATGCCGCTGACCTCGGATAGGAAGAGGGTGGAGATGTTGTGGGCATACATCGGGCCGCTGCCGCCGTTGCCTTTTTCGTAGAGTCCGTTTTCTCGCTGGTTGGCGAGGACGAAGTCGATGCAGCGGGTGAGGGCTTCGGCATGTGGCCCTTCGGTGGGGAGGTGGCCCTTGGAAAGGATGGCCATGCCGACGAGGGAGGGGATGCCGGTGGAGTCACCATAGCGATCGGGAAACGAACCATCCTTGAGCTGCACGCGGCTGAGGTAGCGCAGGCCGTTTTCCACTGCCGGATCGACCTTGTCCTTCCATGCGGCGAAGACCGGATCGGCCTTTTCCGCCGCATCGACGGAGATGTGGAAAGAGAGGCCGACAAGGAAGATGAAGAAGCTGTTGGAAAAGGTCATGGCGTCAGTCTCCGGTGGTTTTCTTCGACAGGCTTTCGAAGTAGCCCTTCACGAGAGTCCGGTATTCCTCGGGGACGGCCTCGCCTCCAGAGGCCCCGACATCGGACTTCAACGAGGCCTGGATCTTTTCCCAATCCTGGGCGCTGATGCCGAGCTTGGCGAGTTCGGGCGGCACGCCGGGATCGGGTTCCGGGGCATGGGAGTCGCCATTCGGGTCGGTGCCCGGAGGCCCTGGCTGGCCCGGGACCCCACCGGGAGGGCTTGGTTTTGCCGACTTTCCGGGCGATTGGCCCTGAAGGCTGCGTCGGCCCGATTCTGCGGCGGCGGTGAGGGCGTCGGCGGCCTGGGCGGCTTGGGCGGCGGCCTGGGCGGGTTGTTTTGAACCGGCTGCCTCGGCGGCCTGCTGGAAGGCCTTGGCGAGGTCTTCGGGGGAAACGGCGGCCTGCTGGGGATTGGCCTGCTGTCCGGCGGCCTGCTGGGCGGCCTGGTCGAGTTGTTGGGCGGCCTGTTCGAGCGACTGGGCGCTCTTCTGAAGATTCTGCGCCGCCTGGTCATGCTGACTGGCGGCCTGTTGGGGTTGTGCGGATTGTTTCGCGGCAGCCTGGGCCTGTTCGCTGCCCTGTCTGGCGGCGTTGCGGCTTTCCTGCATGGCTCCGGAGTTTTCGGTCTGCGGAGCGGCGGCGACGGCCTCGGCGAACTCCTTGGCTTCGGCCGCGCTTGCTTGCTGAAGCTTCTGCATCGCCTTGGCCTGATCTCCCTGGGCAAGGGACTCCATGGCCTCGGCAAGCTGCGACTGGCGTTCGGCAAGCTGCTCCAGCGATTCCTTTCGGGCGGCCTGTGCGGCGTTGCTCTCGCCCTGGTTCTCGCTGTCCGGATCAGGCGTGCTTTCGTTCGAGGGCGCGGCCTTGGACGAGGCCTCCTTGATGGCGAGGCTCGATTCCTTCGCGGCTTCCGCGGCCTGTTTGAGATCGTTCTTCCGCATCTCTTCGCTGGACTTCGCGGCGGCGGCGGTGGCTTTCGGCAGGGTGTCGGCCGCTGGGTTTTCCTCCTCGCGTGCGGCGGCGAGTTCGGCCTCTGCATCCTCCGTGACCTTCTGCTGCTCGGCGGCGATCGCTTGTTGAAGCGCCGACTTCTTCTCCTCCTCCGAGCGGTTGGCAGCCTGCTCGGTCTGCTCCTTGAGGTCCGACTGATCCTTGGCAAGATCACGGGCTTCTTGGGCGAGTTCGCGTGCCTGCTCGGCCTGGGTCTTCGCGGCCTCGGCGCGGGCATCCGGACGCTGTTGGACCTGCTGGCGCAGGGCTTCCTTCGCCTGTTCCTGCTTCTGCTTCCAGTCCTGGGGAACCTCGTTCTTCTTCTGGAGATTCGCCTGCGCCTGACGGGCCAGCTCGCGCTGCTGCTGGGCGAGTTCCTCCATCCGCGCGAGGTCCTCGATCTTCTCGCGCTGACGATCCATCTCGTTTCTAACAGCCTCCAGTTGCTTCACCGCCTTCTCAGCTTCATTGCGGGCTTCGTCGAGCTTGCCTTCGCGCTGCTCGGGCTTGTCCTGGGCGGTTGAGTTCTCAAGGTCCTCCCTCGATTTCTGGAGCATCTCTGCGGCCTTCGCGACCTCGTCCGCCTTGGTGGCGTGAACGCTTTCCTCCATCCGCTTCGAAACCTCCTCAAGCGACTCCTTGGCGGCGGCAAGTTTCTCACCGGCTTCCTCGAAATGCTTCTGCGCCTGCTCGCCGAGCTTTCCCTGCTTCACCTCCTCGCGATGCCAGCTCATCCGGTCGCGCGCTTCCTGGGCCTGCTGGATCGCCTTCTGGATTTTCTCCCGCGCGCCCTCATGCTCTTCGCGCAGCTCCTGACGGGCGAACGACTCCGCGCCTTCATCGATGCGGATCCTCAGCCACTCGGAGGTGCCGATCCCGGGGCCACCGAATGATGTCGGCCGACCATCTTCCGCACGAATCCTCAGCCGCATCTCGCGGACTCCGGGAAACTGCGCCAGCAAGGCTCCGATCGCGAGATCGGCCGAACCCTTGAAGCGTGGTGGCTTCGAGTTGGCGACGCGCAGGGGCAGCGGCTGATCGAGCAGCGCGGGCTTGTTTCCTGCTTCGATCTCGACCGCAGCCTTCGCCACCGAGAAATCCTCCGTCACCTCGTATCGCATCGAAAGCCGTTCATCGGGACGCACCTTCAATTCGCGTTTCGCCGGGCTGAGCAGCACGACCGATGGGGGCTGGTCGGCGAGCGTCTCGATCGTGAAACGCAGCGCCTCGACCTCGCGTCCGAGCCGATGCTTGAGCTTCACCACCGCCTCCTCGCTGCCGACCTTTGCGAGGGTCCAGGCGAGTGTCACACGGCCACCGGTCGATGAGCTTTCGATGCTTCCTTCCGCCGAACGCTTTCCACCGATCTCCAGCCAGGCGGAGTCGATGGCGGTGTTGGTTTGTCCGCTCAGGGTGACCTTGGTGCCGACCACGGCCTGGAGGGGCTGATTGAGTGACACGTCCTGCTTCACCACCCCGGTGTAGTCGGGAAACTCAAGGGTCGCCCGCGCCTTCGCCAGTGCGGGGAGCGGCCAGACGGTGGTGGTGAAGGAGTCGCTTTCATTGCGTCCGGCACGGAGCTGGTAGCGGAAGCCGCGCTTCACCGGATCGAGCACATAACGGAAGGCGCCATCCTCTTTTGTTAGAGACTGTGAGATCCTGTTGCCGTCGTCGAAGACCATCGACCACTCGGCGCTGGTGTCCGCACCATCATAGGCGGCGGTCAGTTCGAAGCGATCGCCCTCGATCAATTCGAGATTGCCCGGCAGGATCTTGAAACGTCCGGCTCCGGCATTTCCGAGATCGGAAAAGGGGGCCACGGCGCGCACCAGCAGCCGCGAGGTTTCCTGTGGCCAGACCACGAAGGCTGTTAGAAGCAGGACAGTGAGCCCGACCGCGGGTCTGGCCCAGCGTTTGGTGGTTCGTGCGGATTGCACCTCCAGCTTCGGGTTCACCTTTCCGGCGTCGGCATTCGCGGCTTTGGCCAGTGCGGCGAGCAGGCCCGGTGAGACGCCGGCATCACCCTGCTGAAGCTCCAGCACGGTGCTCAGCCTCTCCTCGATTTCCGGGTGCCTTCCTTCCAGCCACCGGGCCACCTGTACGAGGCCGATCTTCTTCCTCATCGGCGCGAGCGCGAAACGCGTGGCCGTGATCACGCCAAGGATCCACAGAACGAACATCGCCCACCGTGCAGCCTTCGGCAGGGGCGAGAGGAAATGGTCGATCGCCATCATGATCGCGAGGCCGCCCAACAGGACGGTCGCAGTGATGAGCACCGCACGCGCGGCCTGGACGTGCCGGATGCGGCGGCGCACGGCGTTGAGGCTCGATTCGATTTCCACAGGGGCTTGGTTCGTGTTCATCCCGATCGTTGGTTATGGCAGTCCTCCTGCTCGTCTGATCACCCACTCGCCGCCGAGCAGCAGCGCCAGCAGGGCGAGCACCCAGGGTTGGTCCCAGAGCGTGATCTCGCGGGTTTCCTGCTGCTTGTCCTTGTCTGTTAGAAAAAGTCCCGCCAGCAGGCCCGTGTTCTCCGGGGAAACCACCTTGCCGCCGGAAAGCTCGGCCACGGTTTGTAGCAGCGGCAGGTTGAGGGTGGTCTCGGAAAGTTCGATCGGTCCGCGTGAGCCAACCACGCGGAAGCCTGCCTTCAGGTCCGCCGCGCCATCCTCCTGAATCAGGCCATCCGCCTTGTCGCCGCGCAGCCTGACCTCGTAGCGGCCCGATTCCGGAAAGCGGTCGAGTCTTGCTTCGAAGAGCCCGTTCGACCCCGCCACCGGCTTCATCGGCACGGTGGAAAGGATCTGTGCGTCACGCAGCACTTCGGCGCGCAGCGATGGGTCGTCGATCGGTTGCAGTGAAGTGTCGCGCAGCCGAGCTGTTAGATTGACCGGGTCGTCCGGCGTGTAGGTGAGCTGGTCGGTGCCGAGTCGGGCGCGGCTGCCACCGGCGCGCATCACCGGCCCCGCGCCCCAGCGGACGAGGTTGCCCCAGAAGCGATGATGATAGAGGTCGCCCGCGCCCTCGCGCAGCCGCCAGGTCCGGTCTGTTAGAAGCAGCGCCACCTTGCCCTTGCCGGTCTGGCGGGTGACGACGAGAGCGGAGCTGATTTCACGAGCCTTGCGTTTCGCCAGGGCGTCGAGTGCGTTCTCGAGCCCGGCGTTGCTTTCCGGGGCCACTTGGGTGCCTTCGCTGTTCGCCGAGAGCAGGACCTCCGCGCCTTCCTTGAGCGACGAAACCGGATGCCGCCAGGTCATCGTGGGAAACTCCGACCACAGCCGCTCGTTCGCGGTTTCGCCATCGCTCTGCTGCGTCACCGGATGACGACGGCCATCGGCTGTTAGATCGAAACGGAAGGGCGCATCGCTCTCGTTGAAAAGCGTCTGGTTTCCCCATTCAAGTTCCACCGGCACCAGCGCGCGACCGCTCGGCGATGCGATCGCGTGCGGCATGAAACGCGGCCCGGACACCATCACCAGCAAGGCCGAGCGCTCGTTGACGCAGCGGGAAATGACCGACCAGGTGGAGTCATCGATCGCGCCAGGTTCAATGTCGCCCAGGATGATGACATCAAACTTCCGCCACTCGGCCTCGCTTTCCGGCAGCCGGGTCGCAAGGGCGTCGCCGAAGGGCCGGGAAGCGGAGGCGGCGACGGAGGTCTCCGTTTGACCCTCGATCTTGTCGGGATGCAGCAGGACGTGCTGGAGGTGCACGGATTTGTCGCGGCCGTAAAAGAGGTTCCTCAGGTAGCGGAACTCCCAGCGCGGATGGCCTTCCACCAGCAGCACGTTGGTGCGGGCATCGGTGATCGAGGTCTCGAACTCCCACGAGTTGTTATCCGGAAAGCGCTCGCCTTGCAGCGGGGCGATCTCGACCCGATAGCCGCCGACTCCGCCTTCCTCCGGCACCTGGGCGAAGCGCAGTTCCTCGACATGATGATCCTGGGGAATCGACACCTCGCGTGTCTCTAACAGTTGGTCCCCGCGCTTCAGGAAAACGGTGGCCTTCTGGCCCTTGTAGCCGTCGAACTTCACCTCGGTGGTCACCCGCATGCGGTCGCCGAGGTGGATCGCTTCGGGGGCTTTCACCGACAGGATCGCGGCATCCTTGGGCGGGTCGGCACTGCCCACGGCGACGATCCCGATCGGGGCATCGAGGATGCCGAAACGCCGCGCCACGTCCTCGACACGCTCGGGTCGGTTGTGGCGGCCATCGCTGACCATCACCACTCCGGCG
>JAIXVN010000573.1 GCA_027483005.1 Verrucomicrobiaceae bacterium | reverse complement strand
TGGCAAAGGTCGTGGGCTTCGTCCCAGCGACCGGCCCTGGCGAACCAGAGCGTGCGGGCAGTCTCGGACAGGCCCTGCGGCGGCTGGGGGTCGCGGGCGGCGGATTGGGAAAGTTCAGCGGCTTTCATGGGATTTCGTCTCGCCACATGGGCGGGAGAGATGTAGATTGGTAGTCATGATTCCCAAGAGTTTTCAATCCATGATCATTGCCGTCGTGGCACTTCTGGTCTGCAGTTCGCAAGTCGCTCTCGCCCAGTTGCCGGATCTGAAGAAGGAACCCTGGCTCGGCTTCTATGCCGTCCACCAGCAGCGCGAATTTATCTTCAAGCTCGATTCCAATGGCGAGGGAATCCTGATCCCGCTCCAGAAGACGGGAGCCCCCATCACCCAACTCCTGCATCTCCCGGTTCAAATCTTCATCGAGGAGAAATTGCCCGACGGGAAGCTCAACTTGCGCGCGGTGCAGGCGGTATCCTTGACGGCGGTCGATCCTCCGACCGAGAAGCTCGCCAAGGTGACTTTCAAGGGGAAGACCGTCGGCGATGCAGCCTTTGAAGTGACCCTTGAGGCGCAAGGCGCGCGAATCCGTTACGGTGGGCGGATCACTGACAAGGGCACCCTCACGGCCAATCCCATCCGGCTTCTCGTTCGAACGAGGTTTCCTTCGGCCTACAAGGCGGGGGATCGTGAGAAGAAGGAAGTGATCAAGCAAATCAAGGACGATGAGCTCAGGGTGGTCCGGTCGGACGGCAAGCGTGTCAAGCTTCCAGGCGACAAGCCGCTCGCGGAGCCCCCCAATGAGGTGGCGGACAAGGATCTCAGCTCGGTCGGCATCAAGATCGGTGCCTGGCGGGGAATGGCATTCGAGTTTTCGGCGACTGCCCACTCGGCGCTCCGAGTTACCACGGCCGAGACCGACGAACTGATTCGCGGTTTCCACGTCGAGTGGTCGCCCGACCCGGCGACGGATCCAAAGGCAGAGTCCCGGCTCCAGATTGAGGTGAAGTGAGGCCCTGTTTCCTCCTTGCAAAGTACACTGGCATGCCTGTTTCTGTCGTCGTGTACACTTCTCGTTGAGTTGCCCAAATCCGGCGGGTTTTTCGGCTCAAAAAGGTCACCCAAGAGCCTAAAATTCACCGATTTTTTGAACAATCTCAACCTGATCATTCGAGAGCGATCGACTTCTGGATTTTCATCTAATTGATTTTCAGTGATTTAAAATTTTAGTTTGGAGTCACAAGATTCTCATTGATCTTTCCGGTGTACTCTAGTGTATTTGGCTCAAGGTAGCCAGTAACACAGCGGATTTGAGCAAGACCAGTCAGTGCCACGAAGGATATTTCTCCTACAAGATGGACTCGAAGTTTCGAGTGTCCGTCCCTCCGAACTGGCGTCCTGCCAATGGCGAATTTCTCCGACTCCAGTCATCGAAGGATCACGGGATGCCGGTGATCAAGGTCCTGACCCAGGAAGCGTTCGATCTCCGTTTGAAGATGATCGAGGACAGCGACCTCTCTGCCGGCAGGAAGTTGGAATTGAATGGCAACCTTCACATGCGCTGCCGTGCCGCATCCGTGAACGAGCAGGGCAAGCTCTTGATCCCGAAGGAGCTGAGCGAGAAGGCCGGAATCGCCGCTGAGGATGAAGTCATCCTCGCGGGTCGCGGGGCGCATTTCGAGGTCTGGAACAAGGCCAATCACGCCCGCCTGATGGAAATCGAAGACGAGGACGAACTCGGCATTTTCTAAACACTCTCCCACACCCCAACGGCTGACATGCTGTTCACCCCTCCAACCTTGATGCTTGACGCGGATCACCCCATGGTGACTCCGGTCGCTGCCGCGCAGGCATCAGGGTTGGGAGCAATTTCCCATATCGCCATCCGCAAACTGCTCGGGACAGCAGTGGTGGAATCGGCTCAACCGGTGGTCTGCACCGCTCCTGGCTGGTTGTCGGGGCAGGCTCCGGAAACTTTCCTGGCTGGGTGGATGACGAATCTCGGGACAGATCGTCAGTCGCCATTCAACAAGGTTGTCCGCGCCGCTTCTGGCTGGTTGTTGGCGCGGGCAACCCGAAATTTCTCCAACAAGCGTGAGCGGGACCTCGGGACAGGCCTGTTCGATGCGCCTCAAGCTCCGGTCGCACGCACCGCTCCTGGCTGGTTGTCGGGGCTGCGGCCGGAATCTTTCCTGGCTGGGCGGGTGACGAATCTCGGGACAGATCGTCAGTCGCCATTCAATCGGGTTGTCCGCGCCGCTTCTGGCTGGTTGTTGGCGCGGACATCCCACTCCTTCAAGACGGAGGCCGCTCCGGTCCATCTCGCCTCGGACGATGCGTCGGGCGAGCTTCCGCATTACCACCTGTCGGTCTTTCCGGCCGAGGTCGCGGAATGGATGGCGGCAGGTCCGGGCAAGCTCATCATCGACGGCACCCTCGGTGGCGGCGGCCACAGTGAGGCCTTTTTGAATGCCGGAGCCGATGTGCTCGGAATCGACCGCGATCCCGAAGCGCTGGCCCATGCCTCCCAGCGACTCGCGGGCCACGGATCGCGTTTCCGCACCTGGGAAGGCAATTTCGCAGATCTCGAAGAGACCCCAGAGGTCCAAGGGGGGAAACAGGCCGATGGCCTGCTTTTGGACCTCGGGGTGTCTTCGCGACAACTCGATGCGGCCGAGCGCGGCTTTTCCTTCATGAGGAATGGTCCGCTCGACATGCGCATGGGACCTTCCAGCCCGCGCACGGCGGCGGAGGTGGTCAACGGTTGGTCCGAGTCCGAGCTTTCCAAGCTGATGTTCGAATACGGAGAGGAGCCCAAGGCCCGCCGCATCGCCAAGGCCATCGTCGAGCGTCGCGCCCAGCGCCCGTTCGACACCACGCTCGATCTCGCCGATTGCATCGAAAAGGCGATCGGTCGTCACGGACGCACCCATCCCGCCACCCGCGCGTTCCAGGCGATCCGGATGGCGGTGAACGAGGAGCTCGAATCCCTTTCCAGGGCTCTTGAAGCCTCCGCCCGGGTTCTGAAACCCGGAGGCCGCCTGCTGATCATCACCTTCCACAGCCTGGAGGACCGGATGGTGAAAAGGTTCCTCAAACACCGCTCCACTGCCTGGCTGGACGAGCCGGGCTGGCCCGATCCAAAGCCAAATCCTGATCTCCAATTCCGCCTTTTGGTGCGGAAAGCAGTCGTTCCCACCGCGACTGAAACCTCCCTGAACCCCCGGGCCCGCAGCGCGAAACTGCGGGTCGCCGAGCTTCTAGCCTCACCATGAACCATCGCCGCGACGAACATCCGAACCGCCATCGCTTCACGTTCCTTTCCGTGATCGTGGGAGTGCTCGTGGCTGCTGCCGGCGGCATTCTTTACGCCTACTGCATGAACCGCCAGGTCGAGACCAACCGCGAGTTGAAGCGGGTCGAGCTACGGATCAAGGAGCATGAACTGGCGATCCTGAACACGCGTCGACTGATCGACGACGATCTGGGCCGATATCTGATCCGGGACAAACTCGTCCAGCAGCATTCCACGTTGAAACCGATCCCGCCGGGCGTGATCGAGGACGTGCAACCCAAGCAGCCGCGCGCCGTGGCCTCGATGGCCCCTTGAATCCATGGCCCTTTCGTTTCAAAGCCGGTCTTTGGTGGTGTGCTCGGTCCTGGTGACCGGGCTCAGCTTGCTTTCGGCCCGCTTGATCCAGATCCAGCTTCTTGACCGTCAGCGCTATGCTGAAAGCTCGTGGAGCACTTACCATCGCGTCGAGCCCCTGCCTGCGATGCGAGGCACGATCGTGGATTGCAACGAGGAGGTCCTCGCCCGCAGCCTGCCGGTCTCTTCGGTGATGGTGGATCTCAACCATCTCAACGACGAGAAGATCGCCGCCTTCGGGCTGGCGTACGCGCAAGCCATGGCCAGTCCGAAGTGGGCATCGCTCGACAACCGCAAGCGCCGCGCCCTGGTGTATCAGCTGCGTGGCGAGATCCTGGAGTCGGAGACGCCCGCGACGATCATCGAGAAGCACAAGGCCTATGCCATCAGCGTCCTGTGCGGACCGCTCAGATTGGCCCGGGAGGACATCCGGGCCAGGATCGAGGGAGGAAAAGGCCAATACTTCGCCATCGCCAAGGACCTGCCCGGCGACGTTGCCGAACTCTTGCGTGGAGCGATCGAGGACAGCGGAGTCCGCGGCCTCGAAATCGAGAACTCGCTGAAGCGCTGGTACAGCGCCTCCATGACGGCGGCCCACGTGGTCGGCATCACGGGCGAAAAGGTGGAGAAGGATCCGGATGGCAAGGAAGGAGATGGCAAGGAGTCCCGCCAAGTGGTGGGCATGTCCGGCATCGAGTCCGCGATGGAAAGCTATCTGGCCGGGCGCGATGGCTGGCGGGAGCACCGCAGTGATTCCCGTGGACTTCCGCTTCCGGGTGACTCAGGCAGCCTGATGCCCCCGAAGGCAGGCTTGAATGTCCAGCTCACCCTCGACATGGGTCTTCAGGTGATCGCTGAGGAGGAGCTTGATTCCGCCCTGGCCGAGTTCGAAGCGAAGAAGGGCACCGTGGTCCTGATGGACCCGAATACCGGTGGCATCCTGGCCATGGTCAGTCGGCCGAACTACGATTTGAATGTCCGGGACAAGCGGATGGTGACCAACGGTTCGAACTTCGCCCTTCAGGCGGTTTATGAGCCCGGCTCGACCTTCAAGATCATCGCCTCCGCCGCAGCCTTGAATGAGGGACTGGTGACGCCACAGACTTCGATTTTCTGTCACAACGGCCTCTATGTGGAAGGACCGGTCAAGGTGCCTGATCACTCGCCATATGGAAATCTGACGGTCGAGGGGGTGCTGCAGAAGTCCTCCAACATCGGGGCCTACAAGCTGGCCCGCCAGCTGGGGAATGAACGCTTCTACAGCTACGTCCATCGCTTCGGATTCGGCACCCGCACCGGCATTCTGCTCAGCGGTGAGGTCAACGGCATGGTGCGCAACAGCGGCAATCCGGTGGATTTCTCCCGCGCCAGCTACGGATACGCGCTCAACGTGACGCCGCTGCAGGTCGCCTGTGCCTACAGCGCCATCGCCAATGGCGGCGAACTTTTGAAACCCCACATCGTCAAGGCGCTCGTCGCCAACGATGGGTCGGTGGTCGAGAGTTACGACCGCGAGGTGGTCGGTCGTGCGATCAAGACTGAGACGGCCCGGAAAATGCGGACCGCCCTGGAGAAAGTGGTGGACAAGCTCGGCACGGCTCCGCTCGCTGCGGTCCCAGGCTTCCGGGTCGCCGGCAAAACCGGCACCGCCAAAATGCACGACCCCAAGGGACGCGGCTACCTCGAGGGGCAGTACACGGTTTCGTTCGCAGGGATGATGCCCTCCGAGAATCCCGCTTTCGTGGCGGTCGTGGTGATCGAGGATCCGCGCACGACCAAGGTCACCCGTTACGGCGGCACCATCGCCGCACCCGCATTTGGGAAAATGGCCGCCCGCATTGCCACCCGTATGAATTTGCAACCCACCGAACCCGTCGAAGCGCCGCGCTTGACCACCACCGCCCGATGATTCTCCGCGATCTAGTTTCCAAGCTTCCACGAGCCACCGTCGCCGGCAGTCTCGAGGTCGTACTCACGTCCGTGACGGACGACTCCCGCCAGGTCGCACCGGGCGTTCTTTTCATCGCGGTCCGCGGTGAGCAGGTCGATGGCCATCAGTTCATCTCCAATGCCCTCGCCGCCGGAGCGCCGGTGATCATGGCGGAAACCGCGCCGCCTTCCGGACTCAAGGCGGGTGTCACCTGGGTCCACATCGGCGATACCCGCGCAGCGCTGGCCATTTGTGCGAGTGCCTTTTTCGAAGATCCGTGGAGCGCGATGTCGATGGCCGGCATCACCGGCACCAACGGCAAGACGACCACCGCTTTCCTGCTTCATCACATCATGAAGACCACCTGGCATCGCGCCGGACTGCTCGGCACGGTGGTGATCGACGACGGGGAAACGGTCGAGACCGCGCATCAGACGACTCCCGGTTCGTTGATGCTCCAAGGTCTCCTCGGCCGCATGCGGGATCACGGCTGTCGCGGCGTGGTGATGGAGGTTTCGTCTCATGGCATCGACCAGAAGCGGGTCGCGAATCTCGGCTTCGACGCGGCGGTTTTCACCAACCTCACGCAGGACCATCTCGACTACCATGGCACGATGGAGAACTACTTCGCGGCCAAGAAGTCCTGGTTCGATGCCCTGGCGGCGGACCCGCTTGGCAAGAAGCCGACGGCGATCATCAACATCGATGATTCCCACGGCCTCGAACTCGCCGAGTCGCTGGCCGGAAAAATGCCCGTGGTGCGCTTCGGCTTCGGCGTTCACTGCGATTTCCGCGCGAACAATTTCAAGCAGAACGCCCGTGGGATGGAGTTCGAGCTGACGACGAAGACCAAGTCCTTCCTCGTTCGTGCACCGCTGATCGGCCGCTTCAATGTTTACAATCTCCTGGCTGCGATCGCGGCGGCCAACGCCTGCGGCATCCGTCCGCGGGAGGCCATCGCCGCGATTCCGGACGCGCCCCAGGTGCCGGGTCGCATGGAGAACATCGGCCATGTCGGTGGGGCCACGGTCTTTGTGGACTACGCCCACACGCCGGACGCCCTGGAAAATGCCTGCCGCACGCTGCGTGAACTCAATCCGCGCCGCATGATCACGGTGTTCGGCTGCGGGGGCGACCGGGACCGCACCAAGCGTCCGCTGATGGGCGCGGCTGCTTCAAAGAACAGCGATCTCTGCATCATCACGTCCGACAATCCGCGCAGCGAGGATCCGCTCCAGATCATCCGTGAGATCGAGGCCGGCATCAACGGCGCGCCGACCACCAGCATTCCCGACCGCGCCGAGGCGATCTCGTCGGTGATCAAGGCCGCAAGGGCGGGGGACATCGTGTTGATCGCCGGGAAAGGTCACGAGACCTACCAGCAGTTCGCCACGGAAACGATTGATTTCGACGACCGCAAGCACGCCTGGAAGGCCCTGCGGGAACGCACCGAAGAAACTGAAAGACAGTGAACTCCATTCCTGCCAGCCAGCTTGCAGAGATCCTCGGCGTGACCGTCGCCGCGGGAAATCCTGCTGCCCTGGTGTCGGCAGGGGTTTCCACCGACACGCGTACGATTCCCGCCGGTTCGGCGTTTTTCGCGCTGCGTGGGGAGCGTTTCGACGGTCATGGATTCAGTGAGGCCGCTCTAACAGCCGGGGCCTCCGCGGTGGTGGTGGACACCTGGTCCGGTGCGGCTCCGGAAAATGCGGCGGTCATCGTGGTGAGGGACACACTTGCCGCGCTCCAGCGTCTGGCCTTCTGGTGGCGCAGCCAGCTTCAGATTCCCGTGGTGGGCATCACCGGCAGCAACGGCAAGACCAGCACCAAGGACTTCACGGCGGCCGTGCTTTCAAGGCGCTTCAGGGTCAGTGCCACGAAGGGAAACCTGAACAACCACATCGGGGTGCCCCTGACCGTCCTCGGAACCTCCGCCGACTGCGGTGCGGCGGTCTGGGAGATGGGCATGAACCACAGCGGTGAGATCGCGCCACTGTGCGAGATTTCCCGTCCCAAGATCGGCATCATCACCAACATCGGCACCGCGCACATCGAGTTCCTCGGATCACGCGAAGGCATTGCCGAGGAGAAAGGCATGCTCGCCCGCTCACTTCCAGCGGATGGGACCTTGTTTGTTCCGGCAGGCTGCGATTTTTACGACTACTTCCGCCAGCGCACGAAGGCACAGGTGGTGCCGGTGGGCAATGGCCGTGGCCTGATCCGCGCCGAGAGGCTGGAGGTGGGCGATGGGTTCTCGCGCTTCACCCTGGTGATCGAGGGCCGCGAAACCGCGGATGTCCTGCTTCCGGTCGGCGGACGCCACATGGTGACGAACGCCCTGCTCGCGGCGGGTGCCGCGTGGAAGCTAGGGCTTTCTCCCGAGGAAATCGCCGCCGGACTTTCCAGTTCGACTCTCACAGGTGGCCGCCTGCGCCGGATCGAGCACGAGGGCATCATTCTGTTTGACGACACCTACAACGCCAATCCCGAGTCGATGGCGGCGGCCCTGGAAACCCTGGCCGACCTCCCAGTGGCCGAAAGTGCCCGCCGCATCGCGGTGCTGGGGCGGATGGCGGAGCAGGGTGAGCACGCACCTGCCGCGCATCGTCGCACCGGCGAACTCGCTGCCAGTCGCGGCATCACGGTGCTGGCCGTGGGAGAGGGGGCCGAGGAGATCGCTTCCGCTTCCGAGACCAGCGAGCATTTTCCCGACATCGAGTCCGCGGCCGAGTGGTTGCGCGATCACTGCCGGGCCGGCGACGTCGTTCTGTTCAAGGGCAGCCGCTCGGCCGCGATCGAACGTGTCATGAACTCCGCTTTTCCCCGCAACTGATGCTCCCCGCGATTTACGATTTCTGGAAAGCCGCTTTCGATGCCGAGGCACTCGCGAAGCAAGATGGCTGGGCACACACCTGCTCGTTCATCAATCTGCTGCAATACATCACCTTCCGTGCGGCGCTGGCTTGTCTGGTTTCGTTCATCGTCAGCCTGATGTTCGGGCCGCGGGTGATTCGGAAGCTGATTTCCCTGAAGCTCGGCCAGCCGATCCGCACGGCGGCGGAGGTCCACAAGCTCGCCGAACTCCACGGCGGAAAGATCGGCACCCCGACGATGGGCGGCGTCCTGATCCTTGGCGCGGTGCTGGTCTCGACCTTGATCTGCGCCCGTCCGTTCAATCCCTTCGTCGCAGTCTGCGCCTGCACGATGGGAGCCTGCGGATTGCTCGGCTTCTGCGATGATTTCAAGAAGGTCCGCGAGAAGAAGTCGGATGGCATCAGCGCCCGGTCGAAACTGTTCTGGCAGGTGACGATCGCGCTGGTGGCGGCCTGCTTCATTTTCTTCAAGAAGGAGATTTCCGGCTATGGCGCGACTGACTCGGCAAGGCTTCTCGGGGAGGCGGGATTCAGGCTGGGCAAGGTTCCGATCGACATCGGGGAGATCTGTTTTCCGCTTCTGAAGTTCCCCTTGGTCGATCTCCACTGGCTGGCGATCCCGTTCTTCGTGGCGATCATTGTCGGCTGCTCGAATGCGGTGAACCTGACCGACGGTCTCGACGGTCTGGCCACCGGTTGCACGATCACCGCTGCGCTGGCCTACGCGATCATCGCCTACCTGGCGGGTCATTTCTACATGGCGACGGATTATCTCGTCATTCCCCACAACCGTTATGTCGGCGAGCTGGCGGTCTTCATCATGGCGCTGGTGGGCGCAGGCTTCGGCTTCCTTTGGTTCAACTGTCATCCGGCGAAGGTGTTCATGGGAGACACCGGTTCGCTCGGCATCGGTGGCGCGCTCGGAACTGCCGCGATCTGCACCAAGCAGGAGTTGCTGCTGGTCATCATCGGCGGCGTTTTCGTCATGGAGGCGATGTCCGTCATCCTCTAGGTCGGCAGCTTCACGCTCCGCAAGAAGCGGATCTTCAAGATGTCTCCGATCCATCATCATTTCGAGCTGTTGGGCTGGCATGAGAACCAGGTGATCATCCGCTTCTGGCTGCTCTCGATCATGCTCGCGCTGTTCGGTCTCGCTCTTTTGAAAGTCGCATGAACCTCTCTGGAAAACAGGTCGTGATTCTGGGTGCCGGCCGCAGTGGTCGGGCCGCCGCCGTGCTTGCCTTGCGCGAGGGCGCGATCGTGTCCGTTCATGACGCCGCAGGCCTGGAGGCCATCTCCGGCATGCCCGATGGAGTGACGATCCATCCTCATGCCTCGGTTGAAACCGGTGCCTCGACCCGCTGTGACCTGCTGGTGGTGAGCCCGGGCATCGACACCTACGGCCCGCTGGTTGCGGCCTATTCGCAGCACGCGGGTGAGCTGATCGGGGAAACGGAACTGGCTGCCCGCTATTACCAGGGCAAGATCGTCGGAATCACCGGCACGAACGGCAAGACCACGACGACCGAACTGGTTTCGAGAATCCTCGCGGCCGCCGGACTTGGAGGGGATCCTTGTGGCAACTACGGTGTCCCATTCGCCGAGATCGTGATGAAGGCCGAGCCGCCCTCCGCTGTCTCGCTGGAGCTGAGTTCCTTCCAGCTTGAGACGATCCGGGCGCTGCACCCGTTGGTGGCGGTGTGGTTGAATTTCGCGCCGGACCACATGGATCGCTATCCGACGGTGGAGCGCTACCGTGCGGCGAAGCTGAGGATTTTCGAGAATCAAAGCGCTGCCGATACGGCGGTGATCCGGGCGGGTGAATCGCTCCCCGGAGTGAAGGCAAGGGCGGAGCATTTCTCGACCGAGGATGAATCCGTCGAGTGGTTCTCCGATGGGCATGTCATCCGGCATGACGGCGAGGTCGTGCTCGATCTGATGGCGGACACCAGTCTGCGCGGGCTGCACAATGCAGAGAACACGATGGCGGCCCTGGCGGCGGGTCGCGCGCTAGGCATCCCCTTCGAAACGATGCGGGCGGCCCTTCACGGGTATGCGCCACCGGCCCATCGCTGCGAGCTGATCCGCACCCTGGACGGGGTCGAGTATCTGAACGACTCCAAGGCCACCAACCTGCATGCGTTGGAAAGCGCGTTGCGTTCCCAGACCCGACCGGTGGTGCTCATCGCGGGAGGCAAGGAAAAGGGCCTCGACTACGCACCCGTGGTGCCGCTGTTGAAGAAGAAGGGACTCGCCGCCGTGACCTTCGGGCAGATCGCCGCACCGCTTGGCGAGGTGCTGTCAGGAGCTGTCCCAGTGGAATCGTTTTCCACCTTGACTGATGCCGTCCAGGCCGCGCGCCGACTCGCGCCGCGTGGTTCGACGGTGCTGCTTTCGCCGGGGACTTCGTCGTTCGACCAGTTTTCCGGCTATGAACATCGCGGGGATGTTTTCCGCGAACTCGTCCACCAATTGCGCTGAATCCGATGAAACATCAACCGACACTCCCCACCAAGCGTCAGCCCATTCGCAAGAGCGTCCTCAAGCGGCTCTTCGCGAACATTCCGGGCCGCAAGAAGCATCGCGCCTCCACCACGGCGAATCCGGCTGATTTCGAAACCGAAATGCCGGGCCGCAGGATCGGCAACGCCCTCGCGGTCATCCTGGCCGTGCATGTGGCGGCAGCTGGGCTGGTGTTCTTCCATCACTGGCGCCTGGAAGGGCGTGGAGGAGATGCGGCCAAGAAAACCGTGCCCGAGCCGATGCTGCCGGCCTCGCTTTATGATCCGGGCAACACGGCTCCCGCGCCCCAACGGGTGCAAGGGGAGCCCGGCCACATGGTGAGAGCCGGCGAGACCTATTCCAGCATTGCGGAGAAACTCGGTGTGTTGGAAAGCGATCTTCGCGGGGTCAATGACGACCGCCCGATTCAGAGTGGCCTGGTGCTCAAGCTCCCACCGAACAAGATCGTGGCAAAGGAGTCTCCCGAGGTGACCAAGCGCCGTGCCAACGAGCCCCCCGCGGATCGCGGAAACGTCGAGATTCCCCGTGCCACCCCGGTGTTCGAGGAGCCGCAGTTGGTGCGTCCTTCGGCCCAGAAGGTGACGGAGCACTCAGCGGCCCAGACGGAGAAGTCTCCGAGCCGGATGGAGTCGACCCTGCCGAAGCCTTCTGCCAAGCCTGCCATTTCGACGCCGAAGCCTGCTGTTGGAAGCCGCAGCTACACGGTGAAGGCGGGGGACAACTTCTGGAGCATCTCCAACCGGTTCAAGGTCGATCAGGCGCAACTGATGAAGGCCAACGGCATCACTGATGCCAAGAAGCTCAAGATCGGCATGAACCTGGTGATCCCCAACTGATTTCGTGACCCGCCACTGCTCCATCCTCCTCTGCACGGCCGTCGCCCTTCTTGTGGCGCTCGGTCTGGTCATGTTGGCCAGCACCAGCGCCTGGGTGCTTGAGGAGGGGCAGGATCCTTATTACTTCGTGAAGCGCCAGGCCGGCATGCTGGTGCTGGGCTTGACCGCCGCGTTCTTCGCCTCCCGCGCCTCGGAAGGGTTTCTTCGCAAGCTGTGGCCCTGGGCCCTCGGCATTTCCTGCGTTCTGCTGGCCTTGTGCTTCGCGCCTGTTGTCGGCGTGGAGACCTTCGGGGCCAGGCGCTGGGTGAGGTTCCCCGGGCTTCCGCAGTTCCAGCCGTCGGAGTTGGCGCGGGTGGTCATCATCATTGCCCTGGCCGGTTGGTTCGCCCGCTGGCAGTCGGAGAACCGATCATTCTGGCGGGGCTTTGTTCTGCCCGGGATGCTGGTGGGCCTGCCGATCGGGCTGATCGCGATCGAGACCGACATGGGCTCCGCCATTTCCATCTCCTGTGCCTGTGCCGCGGTGTTCTTCTGTGCCGGTTCGCGCCTCCGGTTCCTTCTGCCGGTAGGGCTGGCCGGAGTGGTGCTGGCCGGCGTGTACCTCCGCAGCAATGAGACCCGCTGGTCGCGGATCGAGGCCTGGCTCGATCTCGGAAAGCAGCAGCACGAGATGAGCGAGAAGGACTGGAAGACCCTCGTCGAGAAGCGCGACAAGGGTAAGGGCAAGCAGCAGTGGCGGGCGCTGGTGGCCTTCGGCAACGGCGGCCCCACCGGCGTCGGGCTGGGGAACGGGGCCGAGAAATTCGGCAACCTGACCTTTTCCCACATCGACTTCATTTTTCCGGAGATCGGTGAGGAGCTCGGCCTGCCTTTCACCTTGGGCACGGTGTTCTGCTTTGTTCTCATCGGCGTGTGTGGATTCGGAATCGCGCTTCAGGCGAAGCATCCCTTTCCGCGCCTGATGGCCGTCGGGCTGACCTGCATGATCGTGATTCCGGCCATGCAGAACATCGCAGTCACCACGGCGGCGATGCCGAATGACGGGCTGCCCCTGCCGTTCGTGTCGTTCGGCGGGTCGAGTATCGTGTTCGCCCTGATCGCGGTCGGAATGCTCGTCGGCATCCACCGTCGCTGCTGCCCGGAGGAGGTGCCTGAAATCGCACTGTGCAAGAACCGGCGCTACGCGATCCGGCTTTAACCCGTCCGGGGAATGTTTACGGCTCCCCGCAGTGCCCTTGTAATCACACTTCACGGGAATTTCGCACCCAGTGGAGAATCGGGGCAGGTGGTAGGTTGACAACCCCGGTCAGGGTTGACCAATCTGCCACACGCCTCGGCCCGTGAAATCATTCCGGGTGGGCACCATCCCTGGATTTTCCGACCCGTGTTTTCAAACGAAGAATACCTCGCCCAACTGCTGACGGAAGCCGGCATCGTCAGTGAAGACGATGTGGCCCAGGCCCGGCTTGAACTTTCGGGCCGTGAGACGCTGATCGAACGGCTCCTCGCCCATGGTTCCCTGACCCAGGAGGCTGTCGCCGATGTGCTGGCGGTGAACTCCGGCATTCCCCACGTCAATCTCGACAGCGTGACCTTTGCTCCTGGAATCACCGAGTCGGTTCCGGAGGAGGTGGCCCGCCGCTATCACGTGGTGCCCGTTGAGGATGACGGCTATGCCCTGACCCTCGCCGTGGCAGACCCTCTTGACTTCGAGGTGCTCGACAGCCTCCCCCACGTCCTCGGTCGCGAGCTGAACCTGGTCTGCGCCACCCACAAGTCGATCCAGGTGGCACTGAAGCAGTTCTACGGCATTGATGCCGCCGGATCCTCCGCTGGAGATCTTGGCATCGTTTCCGAGACCGATGACCAGGGCGGTGATGATGCACCAATCATCAAGCTGGTCTTCAACCTGCTGGCAGACGCCTTCCGGCTCCGCGCTTCCGACATTCACATCGAGCCCCTCGAGACCTCCGTCCGCATCCGCTACCGCATGGACGGAAAGCTGGTGGAGGTGGCCAATCACCCGAAGAAGCTCCTTCCGGCCATCATCGCCCGTCTCAAGGTGATGAGCACCACCATGAGCATCGCGGAAAAGCGGCTTCCCCAGGACGGCCGTATCCAGCTCAAGATGGGCGGCGACAAGGAAATCGACCTTCGTGTTTCCTCCGTCCCCTCGAACCATGGCGAGTCGATCGTCATGCGTATCCTCGACAAGTCCGCCCTCGTTCTGGGACTCCCGCAGCTCGGGTTTTTCTCGGATGACCAGGAGACCTTCGAGCGGATGATCACCCTGCCCGACGGCATCATCTTGGTGACCGGTCCCACGGGTTCGGGAAAAACCACCACCCTCTACGCCTGTCTCAACGTCATCAACCGCCCCGACAAGAAGATCATCACGGTCGAGGACCCGGTCGAATACGAGCTCGCCGGCATCAACCAGGTGATGGTGAAGGCGGACATCGGGATGACCTTTGCCGCCGCCCTCCGCGCCATGCTCCGGCAGGCCCCGAACATCGTCATGATCGGGGAAATTCGAGATGCCGAAACGGCGAACATCGCCATCAATGCCTCTCTCACCGGTCACTTGGTGTTCTCCACACTCCACACCAACGATGCTCCCGGATCGGTTGCGCGTCTCGCCGACATTGGCGTGAAGCGCTTCCTTATCGCCTCCGCCGTTCGCGCGGTCATCGCCCAGCGCCTCGTCCGGAAACTTTGCCCCGTCTGCAAGGCACCTGCCGAGCTTTCGCTCAAGGAACTCCGAGCCCTCAACCTGGACGCCGGCCGCATGCAGGACGCTTCGATTTTCGGACCTGTCGGCTGTGAAAAATGCCGCGGAGGTGGCCACAAGGGCCGCATGGGAATCTTCGAAGTCTTCGAGGTCGATGATGAGGTCAGACACATGATCAACGCCGAGCTCACCACCGTTCAACTCCGCAAGCGTGCCCGTGAACTTGGCATGCGCTCCCTCCGTGAAGACGGCATCCGCAAGGTGCTCGCTGGCCTGACCTCCGCGCAGGAAGTCATCCACGCCACCATGTCCGACTTCGACTGATCCGCCCTCACGCGCACCCGTTTTCTCCGTCCCATGGACAACAACCAGCTCATCGAACTCTTTCAATCGCGTGGTCTTATCGACCGCTCGCTCGCCCAGGATATCCTCGCCGAAGTCGACAACAGTGGCAAGGAGGTCGCCGAAATCCTCGCCGACTTCCAGGTCATCGGACATCGCGACGACATCTGGCCGATCGTGGCTTCCGAACTCGGCACCGAACTCGTCGATATCCGCAACTGGGCGCCTCCCGCCGAATTGCTGGCGCTTGTCCCTGCCGGAACCGCCCGTCTGCACGGAGCTCTTCCGGTTCATTTCGACCATTCCGGTCTTCACGTGGTGCTGGTCGATCCCCTCAATCCGCAAACCGTCGAGGATCTCCGTTTCTCGCTCGGCCGTGAGATCCATCTCGTCATCGCTCCGGACTACCTTGTTGAGGAAAAAATCAACGAGTGTTACGGCGGCGAAGGCCGTGCCATGGACGACATCCTCGGTCAGCTCCAGATCGGCGGCGATGGCCCTGGGAACCCGGCGGATGTCGAGTCCGAGGCGAACTCCGCGCCCAT
>JAIXVN010000400.1 GCA_027483005.1 Verrucomicrobiaceae bacterium | reverse complement strand
CTCAATCTCACCAATGGCACCGGAGCGGAGATCACTGACCTCACCATCTCCTACCGCGGACGACGTGCGCGAGACGGTGCCGGAAGAACCCCGGCCTACACGGTCACCCTCAATTACGGAGCCAACTCGGTCCCCATCCCGGCTCTGGGCTATGTGACCTCGGAGGGCGACAACGTGCTCAGGACCGCCTCGCTCACAGGCCTCGCCATCCCGGTTGGCGGCTCATTCTCGATCACCTGGAATTCCAACGGAGATACCGCAGTAGGGTCAAACGCACGCGAACAAATCGGAATCTCGGCCGTTTCGGTTGAATCAGGCGCCGCCACCTTGCCGCCGAGCGTGGCCGGGGTGACTCCGAGTTACTCTTCCCTCTCCCAGAACTCGGTCACCGTTGGGTCCGCCGTTTCCTCGGATGGAGGAAGCCCGATCACGGAGCGCGGCATTGTTTACTCACTGACCTCGGTCGATGCCACCCCTCAGTCCGGTGAATCCGGTGTCACCAAGATCGCGGATGTTTCCACTGAGGTTGGAGCCTTCAGCCTTCCGATCACCGGACTGACTCCAGGCAGCCAATACTCGGTGGCATCCTACGCGACCAACGCCGAAGGAACGACCCACTCCTCGGCCGTCACGATCTTCACGCTTCCGGCGATTCCCTTCCTATCAACCCAATACTCCGAAGCCTTCGACAACTTCACTGGAAGCATCGTCAACGGCACCCTGCCTGCTGGTTGGAGCGTGGTTTCCTCGGGTGGCCTGAACAGCTACGCAGGAACCTGGGGACCTGCCACTTCTTCAGGTGGACTTGTGGGTGGAGTGACTCCCGGAGTGCTCGGATATCAGCACGTCGGAGGAAGCGCCACGGTCACCGCGTCCCTTTCCCTGAAGAACAACACGGGAACCACCCTCACCCAGTTGTATGTGTCCTATCTGGGACGCGTCTCACGAGCCGACCAATCCCGCGAGCCTGCCTGGACCTTCAGCCTCAATGGAACTCCGGTCACCGAACTGGATTACTCTACTTCGGCCGCTGTGGATGCTACCAAGGCGAAACTGGTCACGGGACTCTCAATCGCACCGGATGACGTCATCACCCTCACCTGGGTCAGCGATGGCAACGTCGGAACCGGCGGTGCACGCCGCCAGATCGGAATCGCGGATGTCCTGGTCGCCGTCCCCACCGCTCCAGTCCTCGGCAGCGCCTCGGCTTCTTCGATCACAGGCTCCAGCGCTACCTTCAACGGCAACGTGACGGCTGACGGCTACCTGCCGATCACCGCTCGTGGCTTTGTTTACTCGGTGACCAACACCAACGCCGACCCGCTCATTGGTGGCCTTGGCGTCACGACCGTGGTCGAGGGTGGCACCACCACCGGCAGCTACACTTCTCCGATCACCGGCCTGGCCAGCGCGGTCGGCTACAGCCTCAAAGCTTACGCGACGAACAGCCTAGGCACAACCTACGGCAGCGTGGCCAGCTTCAGAACCGGCACGGCGGGAGTCAGCTATGATGATTGGAACGACTCCATCGACAACCAGGCCGCGAACCTGGACTTCGACGGCGACGGCATCGCCAACGGCGTCGAATACTTCATGGGAACTCCGGGCAATGCCTTCACGGTCAATCCCGGCATCTCCGCAGGCACGGTGACCTGGCCGCGTGCCAGCGGAACGCTCATCACCTCCTTCAAGGTCGAGGTTTCCACCAACCTGACAAGCTGGACGGATGCCTCGGTGACCTATCCTGGCAGTGTTTCGGCTCCGTCGAACGGCCCGGTCACCTTCACCCTCCCGAGCGGACCGACCTCGCTGTTCATCCGCCTCAACGTGACCCCTTGATGATTTCTTGCTAGTTGCTCATGGCTCCGAAACGGGGCGGTTCCGCGGGTGCGGGGCCGCCCCGTTTTTCGTTCGGGAAATTGCCCAAGGCGGGGGTGGATTTCAGGAAAGTCTCAGGCTAAGGTCGCCAGACAGGGTCGCCCCCCTCCTTCGATGGCTCATCGTGCCGATCCTGATCGCGCTGCCGCTGCGGGCCGCTCCGCTCAAGGTCCTGACGATCGGCGACAGCTTGTCCGAGGAGTACAAGTTCATGGAGATCGCCTTCAGCATCAATTCCAAGAACTGGGTGGAGCTGGTGTCCGAGCGACGTGGCACGGAAGCCACCTTCGGCACCTATACTTCGAGCTACTTCGGCTATGGTGACTGGAGGACTGGCGGCTACCGCTTGAACTTCGGGCTTCCGGGTAAAACCACCATCGACTGGAAGAACATCCTCAATTCAACAGGCACCAGCCTCCTCGATACCCCAACCCGCAACAACCTCACCAACGAAATCAACCTCTGCGATGTGGCGGTGATCTTCCTTGGGGGAAACGATCTCAAGGACCAATACAGCCAGATTTTCAACAACACCGAATCGCCGACCTACCTCAGCGGCATCGTCGCCAACCTCGCCTTCATCCACGACTGGATCCGCACCCGAAAGCCCAACCTGCCGATCGTGATCGCCACCTGCCCGGATGTGGGCGCCACTCTTGACGTCAGCAGCACCTACACGGATCCTGTGCGCCGGCTTTCCACCCGTCAGAAGATCGCCGCGATGAACGCGTCAATCCGATCGATGGCCGCCACCAAGGGGGCGAAAGTCGCCTCGGTGGACAAGCTCACCGACCTGATCTTCGACGTCGTGCCCTTCCACCTCAATGGCACCTCCCTGATCGCCACCTCCACCTCCACGACGAACGCCTCCAACTATGTCTTCTGCAAGGACGGCTTCCACCCCAGCACCTCCGGGCAGGCCTTGATCGCCAACGAAGTGATGCGGGCCCTGACCGAGGCCACCGGGGTGAGCCTGACCTTGTTTCCCAACCGCGAGGTCCTTTCCAACATCCTCGGCATGAACCCGGACACCGTTTACAACACCTGGAAAAGCGGCTACCCCGGACTCGGAGGCACGGCAGCGGACGATGACCAGGATGGCATTCCCAACCTGGTGGAGTATGCCCTTGGCTCCTCCCCGAAGCAGCGCTCGCAGCCGATGACCTTCCTTCAATCTCCAGGCAGCACCTTGCGCTTCACCCCTTCCACGATCGGGCTCCGCTATGCCTCGATCACCGTGTTGGAATCCTCCGGCCTCACGTCCTGGCAGGCCGTTCCAGCCAATCGGATCACCACCCATTCGGATGGCTCATGGAGGGTCGCGTCCTCGGGCCTTGGACGGGGCTTCTACAAGCTGAAGGCCGAGGTCAGGCCGTGAGTTGAACTTGAGCGCACTCCGCGTTGTGCCCAACAGACTCACCACTCACTGCCCCTCATCCGTCAGCGTCTTCAGGAAGGCCACCAGCGCGGCCTTGTCGGGAGCGGTGAGATGCAGTCCGGTCTCGGGATGCTTGGCGAGGTTGGGATCGAGGGTGGAACGACGGTGGATGCCGGTGCTGTAATGCTCGACCACTTCCTCCAGCGTGGCGAAGCGACCATCGTGCATGTACGGAGCTGTTAGAGCGACATTCCTCAACGACGGAGTGGCGAACTTCCCCTGATCCGAGGCTGAGCCGGTGACCTTCGCCCGGCCGACCGCGTCTCCTTCGAGGCCGTTGTCGTGGAACTGCTGATCGCTGAACAGTGCCCCGCCATGGCAGTGGAAGCAGTCCGCTCCAAGCTGCCCGGTGCGCGGCTCATACTCGGTCATGAAGAGCTCGAAGCCGCGCTTTTCCTCCTCCCTGAGGGTGGCCTTTCCGGCGAAGGCCCGGTCGAAGCGGGAATCCCGCGCGCTGAGGGTGAGGAGATACTGCTCGAGGGCCAGCGACACCTTTTCCGCCGTGATGCCAGGTGAGCCGAAGGCCTTGCCAAACAGGCCGACATCCTCCGGAGAGGCAGCCAGCTTTTCGCAGACCTTCTCCAGCGTCTCGTCCATTTCCCGGTGATCCTGGATCGGCATGAGCACCTGCCCGCGCAGCGACTTCGCCCGGCCGTCCCAGAAGAACTCCCGCTTCCACGCCAGGTTGAAAAGCGGCATGGCGTTGCGGTCGCCGCTACGACCCTCGATGCCACGGCTCACCTTCAGCCCATCGGTGAAGGCGGCATCCGCGTGATGACAACTCGCACAGGAGATCGATCCATCACGCGACAGGCGCGGATCGTGGAAAAGCTTATCTCCCAGCGAAACACGCTCGACGATCAATGGATTGTCGCGCGGCAGATCCGGGACCGGAAACGTGCGGCTCATGGTGAAGCGGTAGGGCGTGAACCTTGCGGGCAGATCGATGGGCTTGACCGGTGGCCGGGCCTCCGCTTCGGAGACCCCGGTGACGATCCGGTTCACTCGGAAAGCTCCGCGAAGATTCGCCACCAGGGCCGCTGCGATGGGGTCGCCATCCCGGGAGTGGGTCGCGGTCCCGTCCTTGTCGAATGAGAGGGGTCGCGGGGCATTCAGCAGGCTGGCCACATCGAACTGGATCTGGACGCCTGCGTTTTTCCGCAGATCCAACGGAGCGCTCAAGCTGATCGCCGTGCGGTTCGGATCGCGTGCCAGATGATAGGCATAACCCAACGGTTCAGCGTTTCCCCGGCGATAGTGCCCTTCGAGCGCCATGAAGATGTAACCGCCCTGCCAGCTCCAATGCAGGCCGTTGAGGTTCGGGTTCAGCGGGTCACCGGCGGGGATTGCGGAAACGTCGGCCGCATTGGCAGCGGCATCCGGTCCGACGTGGAAGCGCAGGGCTTGATAACTGGCCTCCTCGACTCCGTCCAACTGGAGAAGATGCCGCCGCGATGACAGGTCCATCCAGGCGTTGAGCCCCGGGAACTCGATCCATGTTCCATCTGCCCTCTGCAAGGCCACACCACTGATGAGATAACTCAGTCGGGCGACGGAAAGGGTCTCACCGGCAGAGGTTTCATGGCGCAGGGAATCCAGGCGCAGCGGCTCGCCGTTGAAGACTGGTTCGATGCTGACCTCCAGACGTGACGCCTCCGCGAACTGCGCGCAAAGCAGCATCCACATCAGGAGCAGGGATCGATGAAAGCGCATGACCAGAGGCTCAGTTGACCGTCAGTCCTCCGGTCAGGGTGTAGATGGTGCTGGGCCCGGGAAAGGTGACCACGACGTTCTTCGCCCCGGTGGTGCCCGTCGGCACGGTGTAGGTGCAGGTGACGACATACTGCGAGGTATGAACAAGCGCGGAGACCCCAGCGGTGGAGCCTCCGATGCTGACGCGGGTGACCGCGACGTTGGCGGGTGGCACGGGAGGAGTGGAGTTGGTGGGGATGGGGATGGTGAGCGTGCAGGAGTTGCCGCGAGTGAAGATGCCTCCAGGTACGGTGGCCGTCGTCACTCCTCCCCCGGTGCCCGCAACGGTGTAGTCGAAGCCCTTGCTGTCAAAGCTGGCGAGGGACTTTCTTGAGACCCGGTAGAAGCGCTTGCGGTGACTGTTCCTCGCTCCGCTTTCAATGAACGAGGCCTGGTCATCGGTGGCGGTGACGGTCGGCGCGAGGTCCGGCCAGATGACGAGGTCATCGGAGGCTTCGACCAGATAGGTTCCTCCCTCCACGCCGCTCCAGGCCAAGGTGACGTCGCCGGTGGCGTTGTTGACCGTCGGGGCACTCGCGGTTTCCACCTTGTTCGGCCCGCCATTGAAGTAGGTGGTCACGG
>JAIXVN010000441.1 GCA_027483005.1 Verrucomicrobiaceae bacterium | reverse complement strand
GACCGTTCAGGTAGCTGTAGATGAACAGGGCGGGAATGGCGACCACCAGACCTGCGCCCGTGGCGAGCAGGGCGGAGGCGATGCCGGGAGCGATGGAGTTCACGTCCACCTGGCCCTGCTTCGAAATGATGGCGAAGGTGATCATGACGCCGACCACCGTTCCGAGCAGTCCGACATAGGGGCCACCGGCGATGCTGATCGTCAGATAGACAAGGCCATCGGTGAGCTTGTGGTTTTCCCGGACCAGTCCGGCGTCCAGCGAGGCGCGGATGGCCTGGACGGAGCGGCTTGAAAGGGTGGTCGTCGGGACGCCATTCTCACCTGAAGTGAGCCGGTGGCGGATCTCCTCGGAGCCGATGTGGTAGATGTGGTAGAGGGGCGAGCGCTGGACGAGCTTCTGGATCTTGGGATCGGTGTTGCCACCGAGGCTCTTGACACTCTCGCCATCGGCGTGGTCGATGGAAGTGAGGTCGGAGGAAAGCTTGTCCCACTGGGCAAGGAACAGGTCGGTGCCTTTCTTGATGGAGTTCAGGTAGAGCATCTTCCTTGCGGCGACGGACCAGCCGAGCGCGATCATGACGAAGCAGACGCCGATGGCGATCCAGCCGTCGAACATCATGTTCTTGGCAATGTCACTGAAGAGCGAAAGGTGCTCCATCGTCTTGCTGTGACCGCTTTCAACCTGGTCGTTCTTTTCCTCAAGCGCCTTGCCCATGGTGGAATCCATCGGGAGCGTGCCCGAGGAGTTGGCAAGTGTCTGGCTGATGATTCCGTTGGTGTCCTTCAAGGCGAGCACGGAGGGATAGGGCGTGCCGGTGGCGGCATACGTGGCAACTCCTTCGAAGGTCTTGTCGTTGGAAGCGAAGAAGACCGAGGGGCCGGCGAGAAGCAGGGTGCCGTCGGTGGCCTGACTGCCGTTCTTCAGTGCCCTGCCATTGAAGCGATGTCCGCCAATGATGGAACCAAGGCGATCCAGACCGATCTTCAGCACCTGACAGCGTTCGATGAGCTCCGCCTTGGGATCTTCGGTGAGCGTGAGGGCCTTCTGGTCGATCTTCTGAACGGTCTCGTTGTACAGCTGCCCTTCGGCAGGGTGAAGGCGGGTGACGAGGGCCTTGGAATACTGGTTGAGGAGGTCGATGGCGTACTTGACGTCGGTCTTGCTCTTGTCGAGTTCGCGATCGAGGATCTTGAGGTTGGTGGCGCGCTGCGACTCCTCTTTTTCCAGGGCGCGAAGCTCCTTGGTGAGGGACAGGGCCTCGTCGTCCAGACGGTTGATCTCCTTGTAGAGATTGTTGCGCAGGGCACCGTATTCCTTCTGGGTGCTGTCGAGTTCGCTGACGGCCTTTTTCAGATCATCCCTTGCGGCATCCACCGTGCCTTCGGCCATGGCGGAGGTGAGGGAGAGTGCGCCGATGAAGGCGGCTTTCAAGGTGGACGGAATCATGGTTGGATGAGCGGAAGTTTGACGAAGGCCGGGTCCTGTTTGCCGGCGGAGGTTTCGATGAGTTTCTTGATGTCCGGGCCGATTTCCTTGTTCTCGGTGAACACCCAACCCTTTTCAGTTGGACGGCCGGTGAGGGCGAAGGTGCCCTGCTCGTTGACGGAGTAGGCGAAGGCGAGGCCGAAGTAGATCGTCTGGACCTTGAATTCCCCGCCGCTCGCGTCGGTTCTCAGTTCGTCCACCACGTGGACGGTCTGCTGGTATTTCTCGGCTTCGGAAAGGACGTTGCTGATGTTCAGAAGACGCTTGGAAACGTCCTCACCCTGCTTGTCGGCGGGGAGTTTGAGGGCGCGCTGGAGGTCCTCCATGCTCTGCACCATCTTCGCATCCTTCAGGAGCGGATCGGGGAAAAAGCGGGTCTTCTGGAAGACATACTCCTCGATGTCGTGGAGTCTGCCGACCAGCTCCTGCTTGGCGGCGGCCAGCTTGTCACGGGCGGTGGTTTTCTCGATCGTGGCCTGGTCCCCGCCTTCCTTGCGGACCTTGGCGGCGGCGATTTGTTCCTTGAGGTCGGCGATCTCCTTTTCGAGGCCTTCCTTGTAGTTGCGGAGGACTTCCTGATCGCGTGTCCAGTCGTTCTCCTCGACCTGGATCTTGCGCATGGTCTCCACCCACTCGCGGACGGAGACGCGCAGCTCTTCCGTGGGCGTGGGTTTCGCCTCCTGGGCACTGGCGGCCAGGGACGTGGCCACGATGAAAATGGGGATGAAAGGTCGCATGGTTGGCGTTGCCGGGACACAAAAGAGGGGGCACCGGCGTTTGCCGATGCCCCCCGTGTGACAGTTTTGTCAGATTGGCCGAGGGCCTTATTCCGGGATGGTGATGCGGTAGAACTCCTTATCAACCGTCTTCGGAATCGACAGCGTCATGTTGCCCGCAGCTTCCCAGGTCGTGAGTCCAGTGGACTTTTGGACAGGGAGGGTGAGCGTCACATCGCCTGGGCCGGCCGGAGCGGCAACCACGACCTGGCCAACCGAGCGGACGTCCAGGATGGAGGCGGCCGTGTAGAGGCTGAAGGCGGATGGGTTGCTGGTCACGCTGGTCTGGCCGGCCGTGAAGTTCGCGTTGAACTGCGCGGTGGTCTTGAGCGTTCCCAGGACGGTGTTGGCATCGCTGACGGCGGAGTTGAATCCGAGGCCGCTGTTGGTGGTTTCGACAGAGTCGGAGATTCCGTCACCGTCGGCATCGGCCATCGAGCTACCAGCGGATGCGCCAGTGAGCACTCCGGAGAGGCTGAGCTTGGTCCATCCGGAGGCCCAGTTCTCGGAGCCGAAGGCACCGCGATAGGTGGTGGCGACCGGAGCTCCGGTCTTCAACAGGTTGCTCGGCACCCAGAGTGGGGAGTTGGCGGCTGGACGGGGGTCGATTTCGGTCAACACAAGTCCGCCGTCGCGGGTGTAGGCGGTCAGCTTCGGATCCACACCACCGTTGGAGTTGCCGTTGATCGGCGATCCGGTGGAGTCGAAGAAGGTGTTGGCTGCCGTTGAGGTGCTGTCGAGGTAGGTCAGGTTGCTGGCGTTGCTGCCCGTGTAGGCACCGCCACCGAATCGACCGATGGTGTTG
>JAIXVN010000413.1 GCA_027483005.1 Verrucomicrobiaceae bacterium | reverse complement strand
CGTCTTCTAGAGCAAGGATGGCTTTCATGGCGCGGCGGGCGGGACCGTAGGGGGGGCGATCCGGCGATGCAAGAGAATGACAAAGGTGAATTTGCGAATGACGAAGCGGCTTCGATTTCCCTAGGCTTCCGGCATGCGAGCCCGATTGACGAAGGATTTCCGGTTTGAAGCCGCCCACACCCTGCCGAGCCTGCCGGACGACCACAAGTGCCGCCGGATGCACGGCCACAGCTTCAAGATCGAGATTTCGATCGAGGGCGAGGTGGATGAGAGCATTGGCTGGGTTTATGACCACAAGCGGATCTCCCAGGCGATGGAGCCGCTGATCGACCAGCTCGACCACGGCTACCTGAACGACGTCCCCGGCCTGGAAAGCCCGACGATCGAGCGCATGGCGGCCTGGTTCTGGCGGAAGCTGGAGCCCGATTTGCCGGGATTGGCGGAAATCGTGATCTACGAGACCCCGACCGCCCGCTGCTCGTTCCGGGGCGAGTTCTGAAAGGGGGCCGGCGTTGATGGCGTTAAGCGATCTGCCTTCCGATGCGCTGTCTCACTCCGATTGCCCTGCTTCTCTCCAGCGGCCTCCTCGCCGCGCAGGACCGTTTTGCCGAAAAGGCGGCACCTTTCCTGCAGAAATACTGCTACGAGTGTCACGACGAGAAGGAGTCGAAAGGCGGGATCGACGTCCACACGCTGACCTCCACGCTCGGCGCCTACCAGCAGCACCAGTTCCTGAAGTCGCTCGCCGGTCAGGTGGAAAACCGCAAGATGCCACCACGGGATGCCGAGGAACATCCCTCGGACGACGAGCGCAAGGCGGTGGTCAGCGAGCTTCGAGCGGTGCTGAAGTCTCTCGAGGAGGGGAATTTTCCGCGCAATCCGGGTCGGCCGACCGTTCGTCGCCTGAATCGCAACGAATACAATCTGACGGTCCGCGAGCTGTTCGGAATCGATTTCCAAGCCGGTCGTGAGTTTCCCGAAGACGGGGCAGGGGGCGAGGGCTTCGACAATGTGGGGGATTCGCTCTTTGTGCAGCCCTCCTTGCTGGAGAAATACCTCGCCGCGTCAAAGAAGGTCATCGAATCGGTCTATGCCAGTCCCGAGCGGAAGTCGCGGGTGATCCTGATGACGCCGACGGAGAAGCTTCCGCCCGAAAAGGCCGCGCGCGGAGTATTGACCGTCCAGGCCTCGCTCGCCTTCCGCCGCAAGGTCACCGACGACGAGCTCGCTCCAATGCTCGCGCTTTTCCAAAAGCAGCTCGCTGCCGGGGCCAGCTACGAAGACGCCCTGCGCCTGCCGCTTCAGTCGCTGCTGGTGCATCCGTCGTTCCTGTTCCGCTTCGAGGCCGATCAGCCGGGGAAAACCGAATGGCGCATCAGCGACTTCGAACTCGCCAGCCGACTTTCCTATTTCCTCTGGGCCTCGATGCCCGACCGCGCCTTGTTCAAGCTCGCCAATGACGGCAAGCTCTCCGACCCCGCCGTGCTCCGCAGCGAAGTCCTGCGGATGCTGGCTGACCCGAAGGCCGAGTCGATGTCGCGTTACTTCGCCGGTCAGTGGCTCGGCTTCGACGAACTCCGCGAAGTCGCCGAGCCTGACCCGAAGCGCTACCCGACCTTCACGCCCGGCCTGCGCAGCGCCATGTATCGCGAATCGGTGGACTTTTTCTCCAATCTCATCCGCGCCAACCGTCCGGTCCTCGACCTCGTCTCCGCCGATTACACCTTCGTCAACGAGGAACTCGCCACCCACTACGGCATCGCCGGCGTCAGTGGCCCGCAAATGCGGAAAGTCCCCCTCACCGATCCAAACCGCGGCGGCATCATCGGCCAGGCCTCGATTCTCACCACCACCTCGATGCCTCTCCGCACCAGCCCGGTGAAGCGCGGAAAATGGATCCTCAACAACCTCCTCGGCACGCCACCACCCCCTCCGCCGCCAAATGCCGGCGTGCTCCCCGCCGACGACAAGTCCGCCGCCAAACTCAGCTTCCGCGAGCAACTCGAACAGCACCGCAAGCAGCCGAACTGCGCGGGTTGTCATGAAAAAATCGACCCGCTCGGCTTCGGGCTGGAGAACTTCGACGCCATCGGCCGCTGGCGCAGCACCGATGCCAACGGCAAACCGGTCGATTCCATGGCCCGGCTGCCCGGCGACATCACCTTTTCCACCCCCTCCGAACTGAAAAAGCTCCTTTTGGAGTCCGACGAACTCTTCCTCCGCAACATCGCCCGGAAGATGCTCGCCTACGCCCTCGGAAGGCCACTTGAATACTACGATGAACCTGTCATCATCGACCTTGTGAAAAAGCTGCGGCAAAACGACCTGAAAACGCAGTCGCTCATCCTCAGCATCGTCGAGTCCCATCCCTTCCAGAACCGCAGTGCCAAACGGTGACCTCTTCTCTTGAGTCTTGAATCCTGACCTCTTGAATCTTCTCCCATGTCGAACCTGAATCTCAACCAATGGCTCCTTCCTCGCCGCAGTTTCCTTCGCGGTGCCGGAGCCACGCTCGCCCTGCCGTTCCTGGAGGCGATGCGACCCGTGCTCGCAGCCGGGCTCGGTGGTTCCTATCCGGTCCGCATCGGCCTGTTTTACATGCCGAACGGAGTCCGGGCCGACCGTTGGACGCCGGAAGGTGACGGCTCGCGCTTCAAGCTTTCGCCGATCCTCTCGCCGCTTGAGAAACATCGCGAGGATCTGCTCATTTTCACGGGCCTCCAGAACAAGGCCTCGTTCACCGGCGACGGCCACTACGTGAAGACCGCAGGCTGGCTCACCGGCACCACGATCACCAAGACCACCGGCTCCGACATCAACGCCAACGGCGTGTCGATGGATCAGATCGCCGCCTCGCAGATCGGCAACAGCACCAAGCTTCCATCCTTGGAACTCGGCACCGAGCCGATCACCTCCGGCATCGACACCAACGTCAACTACACCCGTCTCTACGGCTCCCACATTTCGTGGAAAACCTCCACCGTCCCGCTGCCCTGCGAGATCAATCCCCGCGTCGCCTTCGACCGCCTGTTCCGCGCGCCTTCCGCCAATGCCGGAAAGCAGGCCTCTGCTGACAAGTCGGTGCTCGATCTCGTCCAGTCCGATGCCAAGCGCCTCCAGGGAAAACTCGGCACGGCTGACAAGCAGAAGCTCGAGCAGTACCTCGAATCCATCCGCGAGGTCGAACGCCGCATCGAACAGGAAGCCGCCACGCTTGGAGCCGGGGAGAACCTTCCCGCCGAGCTGCTCAAACAGATGGACGCCCTCGACAAGCGCATCTCCAAAGGCATGGGCAAGGCCTCGCGCGAGGAGGAACTCAACTCACGCCCGCGCTTCGACCACACCGAGCATTGCCGCATCATGACCGAACTCATGGTGCTGGCCTTCTGGTCGGACTCCACCCGGGTCGCCTCCTTCATGTTCGGCAACGACGTCACCGGCCGGAACTTTTCCTTCCTCGATGGCGTCAATGGCGGCCACCACGAGATCTCCCATCACAGCAACGACGCCACCAAGCTCGCGCAGTATGAAAAGATCAACCGCTGGCACGTCGAGCAGTATGCCGGAATGCTCGATCGAATGTCGGAGATCAAGGAAGGCGACGGCACCTTGCTGGACCACTCGATGATCGCCTTCGGTTCGCCAATCCGCGATGGCAATGCCCACGATCCGAAGAACGTCCCGATCGTCGTCGCCGGAAAAGCCAACGGCGGGCTCCGCACCGGCCGCCACATCGTCAGCGACGAAGGCACGCCGCTCTGCTCGCTCTGGATGGGCCTCCTCGACAAGGCCGGGGTCAAGACCGGCAAGCTCGGCGACGCCACCACTTCGTTGAGGAATCTGGGTTGATCGTGGCGGCGCTTTCCAAGCGCCAAGCCGAATGAAGGTGTGACCATTGGCTCGATCGCTTTCTCCCCAAGTCTCAAAAATCAGCTCCATCCGTTGCCAAGTTCGAGAATTCGGTGTTCGAAGAATCCATGTTCGACCACCGTTCATGAGAAAGGTTTTTGAGCTGTTCGGCAAGAAGTGGAACCAACAGCGATGAAATCTGACGTTGAGAACTCGAATTGTCTGCCTCCGTTCAAGCATCCCGATGCGGATGAGGCTTATCGTTGGGCTCATTCCCTGTGGACGTTCGAGAAAGAAGTCTATCTTCGACTAACTGATGGCGATCGGATGCTTCACGACGTCGTCAGGTTCGAAGCGGAAGTAATGAACGGAGGCGTTGACCAGTTCCTCTATCATTCTTCCGGGGATCACGCTCTAGAAACTCCAGCAGCGCTGAGGGAAATCGACGCTAATGAGTCCTTCGAGTATCTGGCAGCGGCGTGCAGTTTGTTTCCCAATGGTCGTCCTTCGAAAGACTGTGAAACACGGCGCGAACAACTTGATGCCATAAGGCCAGAGGATCCGGATCTCACATTGAACGACGTTGTTGCTGGGGACATCGAACATGATCTTCATGGTCGTCTCTTTGCTTTCCTGCGTCGGGAAGAAGAAGTCGAACAAGCATCGGCATCCAATGAAGAGCCGCCGTCGATCTGAATCCGCTCCACATCCTCTCTGCTCTGTCAGTGGGCCTGGGACTCTGGAAGCTGATCAAAGGCTTGGTTGGCCACTCTAACCGGGCTTGGCTCTTCAAAAGCGCCGCCACGATTTCAACCTCTCATTGTGCTCCACGTTCTCCTCATCCACGAAGTCGCCGATGAGGATGCCTGGAAAGCGGTCTTCGGCGTTTCGTTGAGGACGAAGGTGGGTTTGTATGGAGAGGGCTGGCAATAGTTCTTGCGAGCCGTGAATTGATTCATGAATGTTTCGTGGTAACGCAGAATCCCTGCCCGCCTTGTCCATGTCATTCAAGAGCACACTCGTTCTTGCGCTCGGCGCGGTTCTCGCTGCGTTCACGGCTCCAAAGGGATCCGCTCAGGCCTATGATTGGCGCACGGTGGAGATCGGCGGCTGTGGTTTTGTCACCGGCACGGTGTTCCACCCGACCGCGCCCGGACTGGTCTATGCGCGCACCGACGTCGGCGGGGCCTATCGCATGGACGCCACCACCGGCAACCGATGGATCGCCCTCAATGACGACGTCGGCGGACTCAACAACGAGTTCCAACATCTTGGCGTGCAGTCCATCGGCCTCGATCCAAATGACGCCGACCGCGTTTACCTCGCCACCGGCCAATACGCGGGCACGGAAACCTGGAAGCTGCCTTCCCGAATCTATCGATCCACAAACTGCGGCCTGACCTGGAGCTACACCACCCCGGGCTTCAAGATGGGTGGCAATGGAGAAGGCCGCGGCACCGGCGAGCGCCTGGTCGTCGATCCACTCAACGGCGCGAATCTGCTCGTCGGATCCAACAACCTGGGTATCTGGCGCAGCAACGATCACGGCGCGACCTGGACCCGCCTGGCGGGTTTTCCCGCTGCGCTCACCAACCTGAATTTCCTTCTCTACGCCCCGTCATCCGCTCCCGGCCCGGGGCCGAAACGCCGCGTCTATGCCGCTGCCAACACCCTCACTGGCCAGAGTTTCTGGTTCTCCGACGACAACGGCGACTCCTGGTCGGAGGTTCCGAATCACCCGGGCAAGGCCGTCGGCGCGGAAATGATGCCGCTGCAAGGGGCCTTCGACGCAGCGGGAGTCTTCTACTCGACCTGGGGCGATGCCACCGGTCCCTCCAACTACGCCACAAACTACGGGGTTTGGAAACTGTCCGCCGACGGAAGCCTGTGGACTTCCATCCTGCCTCCGACCGGCCAGGGTTTTTTCGGCGGCATCAGTGCTGATCCCCGCGTGGCCGGTCATGTGGTGGTCAGCACCCTGCTCCGCTGGTGGCCGGGCGATGAAGTCTATCGCTCCACCGATGGCGGCACGACCTGGACCGCCGCCCTGCGCACCGGCACCCGCTCCAGTGGCAACTCGCCTTGGGCCTCGGCAGCCGGTCCGCACTGGATGACCGACATTGAAATCGATCCCTTCAACTCGAATCGCGCGATCTTCAACACCGGCTTCGGCCTCTTTCAAACGACCAATCTCTCGACCTCCGGCACCGCGCGCACCTGGGCCTTTTTCAACGACGGTCTGGAGGAAAGCGTGCCGCTCGGGCTGCTCAGCCCCACCGCCGGGCCGCCGCTGGTCAGTGTCATCGGCGACTACACGGGCTTCCGTCACGATGACCTGAACCGCTCGCCGCTCCGTGGTGCGCTCAGCCCCGGCAGCGGCTCGACCAGTGTCATCACCGGAGCCGATCTGGCCCCTTCGAACATGATCCGCCAGAACAGCGGCACGACGCTGTTCTCTCAGGATGCCGCCGCCAGTTGGGCCGCCTTGCCCAATACGCCCGCTCCGATCATCAATGGCCACAACCGGGTCATCCTCTCGACCGATGGCCAGCGCCTGCTCTGGTGCCCGCCGAATGCTCCGGCCTATCTCTCGACCGACCACGGCGCGACTTGGACCATCTCCGCGAACTCGCAGCTGCTCACCAATTCCAACAGCACCCGCAGCGTCGTCGTCCTCGCCGGAGCGGCTGGCACGCCCGGCACCACCAATGGCACCGGCGGCAACGCCCGGTTCAACGCACCCGTTGGCATCGCGCTGGACTCCGCAGGCGTCCGATACGTCGCCGACACGGCCAACCACACGATCCGGAAAATCGCAGCCGGTGGGGCGGTCAGCACTTTCGCCGGCGGCGCGGGCGTTCCGGGAAGCATCGATGCGTCCACCACCGCCGCGCGTTTCAATTCACCTACGGGGATTGCCGTAGATGGGGCGAAGAACGTTTACGTGGCCGACACCGGCAACCACATCATCCGGAAGATCACCTCCGCCGGTGTGGTCACCACCCTCGCAGGCAGCCCGGGACTTTCAGGCTCCACCGATGCCCTCGGCAGTGCGGCCCGCTTCAAGGCTCCCGCAGGCCTCGCGGTGGATCCTTCAGGAAATGTGTTCGTCTGTGATGCGGGCAACCACATCATCCGGAAAGTCAGCGCCGCTGGAAGCGTCACCACGATCGCCGGCAGTGCGGGCCTTTCCGGCACGACCAACGCCAACGGCAGCAGCGCCCGCTTCAACTCGCCGAATGGCATCACCGTGGACGCCTCTGGCAACCTCCATGTCGCCGACAGCGGCAACCATGCCATCCGGAGGATTGCTCCCAATGGCGACGTCACCACCTTCGCCGGTCTGACAGGTACTTCTGGCACCACCGATGCCACCGGTGGCAGCGCCCGCTTCAACACTCCGAAAGCCATCACCCTTGACGCATCCGGCAACTTCCACGTCGCGGACAGCGGCAACCACACCGTCCGACGGATCAGCAGTGCCGGAGCCGTCACCACCGTCGCCGGGCAGGCCGGCACCTCCGGCAGCGCCAATGGCGCGGGCACCAGCGCCCGTTTCAACAACCCCACTGGCATCGCCTCCACCGCCGATGGACTCAACCTCTATGTCGCCGACACTGGCAACCACACCCTCCGCAACAGCACACTTTTCAACACGCTCACTCCGCTGGCTGACCGCGTGGACGCGCTTCGCTTCTATCTCTGGGACGGCACTGCCCGACGCCTGCTGACCTCGACGGATGGTGGCGTGAGTTTCACGTCCGTCGCCACCGGCATGAACACCGCCTTCGCCGGATTCAAGACCGTCCCCGGCATGAACGGTCACCTCTGGGTCCGCGCCGGCACCAGCGGGCTGTTCCGGAGTACGAATTTCGGAGCCACCTTCACCAAGCTGTCCTCCGTTGCCGAGGTCTATCAGTTCGATTTCGGCAAGGCCAAGCCCGGCAGCTCCCATCCCGCCGTGTTCATCTGGGGCAAGGTGGGCACCAACGTCGGCTTCTTCCGCAGCGATGACATCGGAGCCACCTGGATTCGCCTCAATGACAGCCTTCACCAGTTCGGCTACCAGAACGACCTCGCCGGTGACCCTCGCGTGCATGGCCGGGTCTATCTCGCCACCAGCGGACGTGGCGTGGTGGTTGGCGAAATCGCGAATCCCACGGCACCGGCCTCCCAGCCATCTCAGCGGGTCTATGCCGATGCGCTTGAGAACGGATGGATCGACGCGAGCCCCACCGGCACCTCGCTGACCAGCACCGATCCGGTGCGTCGTGGGACGAGTGCGATCTCGGTTTCCTCAGGCACAGGCAAGGGGCTCGCGATCACAGGAAATGCCCGGTCGCTGGAAGGCTTCGCCGCGCTGGCCTTCTGGTTGAGCGCAGGAATGTCCCCTCCGCCGCCGCTTCAGGTCGGCGTTTCGCGCGGTGGAATCCCTCTCGAAGCCGCGCCCGTCAGCGTGCCCTCCACCGTCGGCTGGCAGCGTGTGGTCGTGCCATTCTCCAGTCTCGGGCTCTCCAATATCAACGATCTAACAGGTCTGCGGATCGAAAGCCGTGTTGTCAGCGGCATCACCCCCGGCGCCTTCTCGCTCGATGATGTCGAGCTGGTCGGCAACGACGAGTTCAACGGCACCTCAGCGGCCACGATCACGCTGGTCGGCCTTTCCCAGACCTACAACGGCAGTCCACGTCCGGTCAGTGCCACCACCCTTCCTGCCGGCCTGCCAGTGATCCTCACCTACAACGGCTCCAGCACGCCCCCCACCTCTGCAGGCACCTATCAGGTCTCCGCCGCGATCGATGATCCTTCGATCATCGGATCCGCGACCGGCACACTGGTGGTTTCCAAGGCGAATGCCACGATCCAGTTGGGAAACCTCAGCCCCGCCGCCGATGGCACGCCGAAGTCACCGAGCGCCGCCACCACGCCGCCCGGGCTCACGGTTGTTTTCACCTACAATGGCTCCGCCAACGCACCCATCAACGCGGGCTCCTACCAGGTCGTCGCCACCGTCAACGATGCCAACCATCAGGGTTCGACCAGCAGCACGATGCTCATCCGCCAGTTGGCCCTGCCGGCCACGGGCATCACCGGCTGGGTTTCCAACATCGCAGGCAAGGTGTCCGTCAGTCCGTTGACTCCCTCCAGCCCGCTGCTCAATCCCAACGACACCACGGATGCCTTCAGCACGAACACGCTTCAGGCAAACTTCAGCCCCATCACCCTCGCCAACACCGGCGATAGGATCAGCCTCACCGGCAACCTGCAGATGACTCTCGCCGCCGTCGCCAACCAGGGCAACTGGTTCCGCTTCGGGCTCTATGACAACCTCGGCCAGGCTCCGGGCACCGCCACCGGCTGGCTCGGATACACCGGGATGGGAAATTCGCTTTTTGAACGCACCGCCACCGGCCTGTTCAGCACCGGCACTGGTGCCACCCAGCGCACACCGGATGCCTCGCCGACTCCAGTCAGCTCCACTTCGCCCTCGGGCAATCCGCCGCTGGCGTTCGAGGTCTCGATCACGCGCACGGCCAGCGGGGTCGTGGTCACCCATCTCATCCGGCGCACCGACACCAACGCGGTCCTGATGAACTATTCCTTCACCGACACCACGCCGAACAACAACGGCCTGCTCGGTTCCGCCCAAGGCACGGCCGGCAGCTACACTCCCACCTTCAACACCGCTGGATTCGCCTTCTCGCGTGGATTCGTCGGCACCACCGGCACACAGGCCCAGTTCTCGAACCTCCAGATCGCCTTTGTGCCGGGAGTCACCGCCCAGCCGCAGAGCATCGACTTTCCAGCCATTGCGGATCGTGCGGTCAACTCTCCCGCCTTCGACCTCGCGGCCACGGCCAGTTCAGGTCTGCCGGTTTCCTATCAACTCGTCAGCGGACCGGCCACACTCTCGGGAAACACCCTCAGCCTCACCGGGGTCGGCTCCGTCAGCCTCCGCGCCTCTCAATCCGGAAACCTTTCCCATCTTGCGGCTCCGGACGTCGTGCGCAGTTTCAACTCCACCAAGGTCCCTG
>JAIXVN010000136.1 GCA_027483005.1 Verrucomicrobiaceae bacterium | reverse complement strand
GCCCGTGGGTCGTTCTAACCGACTGTTCCGCCTCGATGGCCCGTCCCGATGGCGCGTCCACCCGTTACGAGGCGGCACGTGAAATGGCCGCGCTGGCGCAACGCGAGGCGAAGTCCGCCGACCTTCCCCTGCGGCTCCACGCATTTGATGAGTCCATCCATCCAGAAGGCCCGCTGCCGCAACAAGCAGATGGCAAGGGATCGAAGATCCTGAGCGCCGTCGAAGCCGTGTTCCAGGAAAGCTCCGCTGCCGGTGAATCCCCTGCTGGCATCCTGGTCCTGAGCGATGGGCGTCAGACCGAGACCCCACAGACGGGTACCCTCGAAGCCCTTGCCCTGCGTGCACGAGCCCGGGAGGTTCCAGTCCACACCCTTGCCCTCGGCACCCACGAGCCCATCGCCGACCTCACCCTCCGCGTTGTGCGACCGACGATCCACGTCTTCGCCGGACAAACAGTGCGGGTCCCTGTGGCCCTCACCCTGACCGGACCCGGAATCCTCAGACCCACGCTCACCCTTGCAGACGCGGCAGGTAAGGAAATCGCCAGGCAGACGGTCGATCTAACAGAATCCAAGCCGGCCTACTTCACCTTCGAGGTGCCCTCTCCTGCCGTCAGCAGCCGATGGACGATCTCAACTCCCGTGCAGGACGGCGAGGCCCGCCCGGGCAACAATTCCGGACAGGTTTCGATTCACGTGCTCACCTCCAAGACCCGTGTCTTCCTGGCGGAAGGCGCGCCCTACTGGGATTCGAAGTTCCTCGCCCAGCTCCTCCGCCAGCAGAAGCACATGGAGGTGCACTCGGTCCACCGGCTTTCCGAGCAGCGCTACTTCCGCATCGACTCCGATTCCGCCGCTCCGGCTGAAACCGCGCAGGCGGTGTTTCCCGAAACGTTGGAGGAACTTTCCCGATATGACCTGATCATCTTCGGGAAGAACATCGATGCCTTCCTCACCCCAGCCCGGTTGGACGCCCTGCGCACCTACGTCCGCGACCACGGCGGAGCGGTGCTGTTTTCACGCGGCAAGCCCACCACGGCGGACGTTGCAGGACTCGAGCCTCTGGAGCCAGTGACCTGGGCCAACACCAGCTCTTCCGAGTTCCGCTTCGCGCCCAATACCGAGGGTGAAGCGGCGGGTCTCTTCGGCGAGTCCCTTCCCGCCCCGAATGCCTCCGTCTGGACCTCCCTGCCACCGCTCAAGGACGGTCGCGCCGTGCTGGCCGTGAAGCCATTCACCCGCATCCTCGCCGATGGTTTGGCACCTGGCAGCTCGGGGAAATTTCCGGCACTCCTGGTGCGTCGATACGGACAAGGCGTGACCGGTCTGGCGAATGGCGACGGACTCTGGAAATGGGATTTTTATCCGGAGGCACGCGAGCTTGGAAACATGTACGAGGACTTCTGGACCCAGTTGATCCAGTGGATGGCCTCCTACTCCGAGTTCCTGCCGGGTCAGGATTTCTCCCTCCACCTCGCCTCGCTTCAAGGCGAGGTCGGGCAGCCGGTGGCCGTCTCCATCTCCTACCGCGGTTCCCTGTCGGCACCCGCCCCGAGACTGCGTCTGACCCGAGAAGGAGACAAGCCACTGGACATCACCCCCGCCCAGGTGGCGGATCCTTCCGGTCGTCCGCATTGGCAGGCCACCGTCACGCCTTCCCAGCCCGGCGTCTGGCGCCTTTCCCTGCTGGACTCGCGGCCCCAGGCCCCGCCCACTCCCGAGGCCGAACTCGTCGTCCCCGCCGCACCGGGCGAAATGGACGATCTTTCCCCTGACCCTGCGTTTCTCGCCCAGCTTTCGGAAAGCACCGGCGGACAGGTCATTGCTCCGACTCAATTCGCCGCCTTCCTTCAAGAACGACTCCACGCCACCGCTCCAGCCACCATCGAGTCCGGGGCCGTCTGGCAACCCAGTTGGGACAAGGCCTGGGTCGCCATCTGCCTTTCCTTCCTTCCTGCCACCGAATGGTTCCTGCGCCGACGCCAGGGACTTGTCTAACCGCCCGCTGCCGTGACTTTCCAACAACAACTCACCCGCTTCCGCCGCCGTCATCGCGCCGGCCGGTTGACCGCGATCCTTCTGGGACTGCTCGCCCTCGCAGGGTTCGTGGGTCTCGCGATGATCGGACTCGATCTGGCACTCGCCCAGGAGCCAGCCGGACGACTCTGGCTGGTGAAAGTCGGTCTATCCGTGATGATCCTCGTGGCCCTCTGGGGGCTGGTCTCGGCGTTCAGACTTTCCCGTCGTCGGGGAGCCGATCTGGCCGACGCCGCACTCGCCTCGCCTCGACGTCCGATCGCCGCCGCTCTGGCCCTGGATCCCGCCGCGGCCGGGACTCCACTTGCCTCCCTCCTTTCGAAACGCAGCCTGGACGAAGCCGCAGCCGCCCTTGATGCCCTGCCTCTGAAACACTCGCTTCCGTGGCCCTGGCTGACACGTGGGGCAATCGCCCTGGTCCTCGCCGCTGCCGCCGTGCTGGCCTTTCGCGGCCTCGCCCCGCAGCCCTTCGATACCGCCTGCCACCGCCTGCTGCATCCCGCTGCGGACCTTCCTCCCTGGAGCCGCTTCCAGTTTGCAGTCACCCCACCATCGCCTGCGGTGATCTACGGTGACGACCTGCTCATGACCTGCACCTTGACCGGTGCCACGCCCGATCAACCGGTCGAATGCCTGCTCCGCCAACCCGGCTCAACGGAAGTCCGCCGCCTGCAGGTGTCGCGCGAATCCACCAACCGCTTTTCCCACCAGTTCGACGGGGTCACGAATCCCATCGAGGTCGCCTTCGCCTGCGGCAAGGCACGCTCTCCCTGGGTGAGCGTCGATGTGCTCCTTCAGCCGAATGTTCTCGCGGGCACTCTGGAAATCACACCGCCCGCCTACATGGGCCTGACCGCGACCCGGGGCCCGCTGGACAGCAATGAAATCTCCGCCCCGGAAGGCTCCTCCATCGTGCTCGAGCTGACTTCCAATCGTCCGCTTGGCTCCGCCCTGCTGAACGTCACGCCCGCCCGCAGTGGCACCGCTGAGCCCGTGCCCACCGAAGTCCAGGGCGAGGTCAACGGACACAGCGCCCGCTTCACCTTCACGGCCACCTCTTCCGGGAAACTTTCCGCCATCATCCGAGATGTCCGTGGCACGGCCTGCGCGAAGCCCTCGGAACTCGGCCTGAAAGCCCTTCCGGATCTGGCGCCCGTCATTGATCTCGTTTCACCCCCGCCGATGCTCCTCGCCACGCCGCGGTCCAACATCCCGATCGATGCCCGTGCCACCGATGACACCGGGCTTTCCCGGATCCAGCTCGTGCGGACGCTTTCCGGCTTCCGGGATCGATCCCAACTGCTCGCCAGCGGACTGACCAAGACCCGCGAGTTTCCGGTCAAGGGCGGGCTCGACCTCGCCGCTCTCGGCTTGCAGGTCGGTCAGACCATCGAGCTCTTCGTCGAAGGTTCCGATCACAATCCATCGCTTCTCGGCCAGGGCACCTCGGGCATTGCCCGCATCCAGATCATTGCCGAGGAGGACTACGCCGCGCGGATCCGGGAAAAGACCACGCTGCGGGAGTTTTCCGCACGCTTTCAGGCGATCGAACGCGCCCGCCAGAAGGCCCGCGAATCGCTTGATCAGTTGGACAAGGCGATCGATAGCAAGGACGCCGATGCCATCGCCAAGGCCCGCGAGAATGCCTTGAAGGCACATCGCGAGGCGGCGGAGTTGTTG